>JBKPGU010000095.1:0-3996 GCA_046729535.1 Actinomycetota bacterium | reverse complement strand
ACCCGTCCGTCGATGGAGAGCCACCGTCCGTCCAGGGTTTGCACCTTGTTCGCGACGGCGACGTGGGTGTGGAAATCCGGATCCCCAGCCCTGGAGTCGCGGTGAGTGAACGCAGCCGCGACCAGACCGGTCACATTGACCTGCCGGACCCCGTTCGTGCCCTGCCGGGTGAACAGGGCGTGGCGTTCGATGAAGCTCAGCGCATCCCGCACCGCAGCCCGATGCGACGCCTCGATCTGCGCCGCTACGTGCGGGTCGGCGACCGCCCATAATGTCGACACCGACTTGACTGGGGAGAAGGTCAGGTCATAGCCGGCAACCGTCTGGGTGCGCGGACGCGACTGCTTGGCGATGGTGGCCGCGATCTCGCGGGCATCGATCGGATCGCGGCCATGCTCTTTTCGGAAGAACTCCAGCGCCACCTCGGTACGCACCTGCGCCCGCAGTGCCGCAGAGACTGGCTCATCTCCCAGGTGTCCGGCGGCCGCCTGTCGGGTGGCAATTCGTTTTCCCACCTCGATACGGAATGGGCTGACCTCGCCGGCGTAAACCTTGAACGGTGCGCCCAGCCGAGTCGCTGACTTGATGTTTGCGGCGGTCAAGTCAGCGGCCTCAAGCTGCTCCAACCTCTGGGCGGCCAGGGGATGCATGCCGGCGGCAGGTCGACGCTCCGATTCCATCGGAACCTCCCCTCGGCCCGGCTGTGGCTTCGAGGGGTGAATCGGCAGGTCCTGACGATGGCGGGCGCGGCCCTGGTCATCCTGGTGGCGATGTTCGGGCTGGTCAAGGTGGCCTCGCGAGGGGGCGACCTGATGGCCCAGATCCGGACCCGGTCCAGCGCCGGGCTCCTGGCGCCTCCCGCCCGTCAGCTTCCAAGGGGCGGACGCGTCCTCTTCCCCAACTACCGTGTGGTCGCGTTCTACGGGACTCCCGAAACATCTCGGCTGGGCATCCTGGGGATCGGGCCCGACCAGGCCGCCAAGCGTCTGCTGACGCAGACGATCGGCTACAGGGCCGGACACAAGCCGGTCCTTCCGGCGTTCGAGATCATCGCCACCGTGGCCCTGGGACATCCCGGGGATGACGGCATGTACCGCCGCCGCGTGGCTCCGCAGCAGATCCAGAGCTACCTGAACGTGGCCAGGAAGAACAAGATCTACACCATCCTGGACATCCAGCCGGGCCGCTCGGACTTCATGACCGAAGTTCGGGCCTACGAGCAATTCCTGAAGGAGCCGGACGTGGGGCTGGCCCTGGATGCCGAATGGCACGTGGGCGCCCGGGGCGTTCCCGGACAGGTTCTGGGGTCAGTCGACGCCAAGTCGGTCAACCAGGTCGTGGCCTACCTCGTGGACCTCGTCGAGCAGTACAACTTGCCGCAGAAGCTCCTGGTCATCCACCGGTTCACCGACGACATGATCAAGAACAAGGGTCGGATCAAGACTCCGTCCCAGGTCGCCGTGACGCTCGACGTGGACGGGTTCGGGGAGAAGGCCGCGAAGTACGTGAAGTACCAGTCGTACGTTTCCGAGGAGGATGGGGTCTACCACGGGATCAAGCTGTACTACCAGCAGGACACCGACCTGATGTCACCCGAGGACGTGCTCTTCCTGGCCCCCCAGCCCGACCTCGTCGTCTATCAGTAGCCTTATTCCTGTACGTGTCGTACCGGGTGCTGCTCGACACTTCGAGCCTCATGTATCGGGCGTTCTTCTCCATCCCGACCGGCGTCGCCGACGAGCGGGGCCAACCGGTCAACGCCGTCCACGGCTACCTGGACATGACGGCCAGGCTCGTCGCCACGTACCGGCCCGACGAGCTGGTCCACGTGTACGACGACGACTGGAAGCCCGCCCCCCGGGTCAAGGCCTACGCGGGGTACAAGGCCCAACGCCAGCCCGACCCACAGGGGCTCCCCGAACAGTTCGGGATCCTTCGCGAAGTGCTCGACGCGGCCGGACTCCCCCAGGCCGACGCGCCGGGGTGGGAAGCCGAGGACGCCATCGGGGCGCTGTCGGCCCGGGCCGGAAGGTCGGACCGGTTCGACGTGGTGACCGGAGACCGCGACCTGATCCAGCTGGTTCGCGATCCGCAGGTCCGTGTGCTCTTCACGGTCCGGGGCGTCACCGACGTCCGTGTGCTGGACGAAGCCGGGGTGCTCGAGAAGTACGGTGTGCCGGCCGCTCGTTACGCCGACTTCGCCATCCTTCGCGGCGATCCCTCCGACGGCCTGCCCGGCGTTCGGGGGGTGGGGGAGAAGACGGCCCGGCTCCTGGTCGAGGCCTACCCCTCGGTGGAGGCCATGGTGGAGGACGCGACGCGCCCAAAGCGCAGCGGACGGCCGCTGCAGCGATCGGCTTCCCTCCGCGCCGCACTGCGGGAGGCGGCCGACTACCTGGAGGCCATGCGGTTCGTCGTGCCCATCCGCCGCGACATCGAGGTCCGCACGTGGGGGTCTCCCGGCGACGAGGTCGAGCTGGACAGGTTGGCCGAGCGCTACCGGGTTGGGGGGCCGGTTCGCCGGCTGCGAGACGCGCTGGCCGGCGGCGAGAGGGGCGGACAACACAACGGTTAGACTGGGTTCCGTCCCCCGGAACCTCAGGAGGCCTTGCCATGTCCATGACCGCCACGTTCGACACATCCAAAGGAACGTTCAAGGTCCGGCTGCTCCCGGAGCATGCCCCGACAACGGTGAAGAACTTCGTTGAGCTGGCCACCGGGCACCGCGAATGGACCGATCCCCGGGACGGGCAACGCAAGGCCGAACCGCTGTATGACGGCACCGTGTTCCACCGGGTCATCCCCAACTTCATGATCCAGGGCGGTGACCCGAAAGGAACCGGGACGGGCGGACCCGGGTACCAGTTCGAGGACGAATTCCCGCCCAGCGCTCCCTCCCTCGACCGGCCGGGGCTGCTAGCGATGGCGAACGCCGGGCCCGACACGAACGGTTCACAGTTCTTCGTCACGGTCGCCTCGACGCCTTGGCTCACCGGGAAGCACACGGTGTTCGGGGAAGTCATCGAGGGGATGGACGTGGTGGATTCCATCTCCACCGTGGACACGGATGCCCGGGACCGTCCGGCCACCGCGGTCGTCCTCGAGCGGGTGCAGATCGAAGAGGCCTGAGGCCCGGTCGGCCACGAGGCGGCGAGTGCCACCAGGCCAAGCTGGGTACGTTGACGAAGCGGTGAGCCTCGCCTATCCCACGTCTCCGTCCGGTCGGCTGATCCACTTCCTGGACCTCGTCCTGGCCTTGTGGGTGGCGCTGTGGATCGTTCTGGGGATCCAGGTCCGAAACGAGGTCCGCGGCCTGACGGAGCTGTCCGACACGGTCGAGGCGGCCGGCAACACTCTCGACCAGGCAGGTCGGCAGCTCGACACGCTCAAGGGATTGCCCTTCGTGGGCAACCGGATCCGCGAGGTCGGCCGGCAGCTTGCCGTGGCCGCGCGGAGCGCCATCCACAGCGGGGAAAGCAGCCGAAGCCACGTCAATTCGTTGAGCGTCCTCCTGGGTGTGGCCGTCGCCGTCGCGCCGACCCTCCCGCTGGTGGTGCTGTACCTGCCCATGAGGAGGACGCGGATCCAGGAGGTGCGAGCCGTGCAGAAGGCCATGCGGCAACCGTCCGGTGACCGCGTGTTCGACGAATTCCTGGCCAGGCGGGCGGCCGAACGCCTTCCGTACGACGTGCTCCTGGCGGTGTCTCCCGATCCATGGGACGACCTGAAGGGGGGCCGATACGGTCCACTGGCGGACGCCGAGCTCAAGCGCCTCGGCATCCGGCATTGAAGGAGCCGGGAACCCAGGCGCCCTCGGTGGCCTCCCGAGCCTGACCGGGAGGCAGGCCTGCCGACGGTTATCGGAGCTGCCGTCGGGGGATAGGAGTTTGGGCGCCTCCTTGAATTCCAGGAGGAACGATGAAGCGGGCACTCATTGCGGTGGGCCTGATCGCCATCTTCGCGGCGGCCTGTTCGAGCAACACCGGAGCCGTGAAC
>JBKPGU010000094.1:0-14242 GCA_046729535.1 Actinomycetota bacterium | reverse complement strand
AGGCGTGGGATACGTTCTGCGGCTCCCTCCGGAGTGAGCGATGTCCCTTCGCCTGAAGCTCGTCATCGTCGTGATCGTGCTGGCGTTCGGCGGCCTGGCCGCGACCGACATCGCCACGTACACGTCGCTTCGATCGTTCCTGTTCACTCGGGTGGATCAGCAATTGTTGGCGGCGGGCGGTCCTGTACTGCACGGGCTCCAGGAATCCGGCGGGCCGTTCCCCGACCGCGGCGGCGGGGCCGCCCTGGTTCCTCCCGGCACGTACGGCGAGCTGAGGGACTCTGGCGGGAACCTGATCGGCGAGCCGAAGCCGTACAACTACGGCGGGCCGGACAAGCCCGACCCCGCCATCCCCAAGCAGCTGCATCGATACGGCGTAACGGCCACGAAGCCGAGCCGGTTCACGACGGGAACGGTGGGCGGAGGCTCCCTGCGCTATCGGGTCCTGGCCCAACCGGTGACCAACCCCCGGGGTGACCGGGGAACCCTGTTCGTCGCGGTGCCGTTGAACGACGTGGACCAGACTCTGGGTCGCCTCCGACTGATCGAGGGACTCGTCTCCGGGTTCGTTGTGCTGGCCCTGGGCCTCCTTCTGTGGTGGCTTGTCCGCAGGGAGCTTCGGCCGCTGGAGGAGATCGGGGTGACGGCTGGGGCCATCGCGGCCGGGGACCTCACCCGCCGGGTCGAGCCGAGCGACGAGCGGACCGAGATCGGCCGGCTGGGCATCGCCCTGAACTCGATGCTGTCCCAGATCGAATCCGCCTTCGAGGAGCGCCGCGCCTCCGAATCCCGGCTCCGCCGGTTCGTGGCCGACGCCTCCCATGAGCTCCGCACGCCGCTGACCTCGATCCGAGGATACGCCGAGTTGTTCCGGCGAGGTGCTTCCTCTCGCCCGGAGGACCTCGAGAAGTCCATGCGGAGGATCGAAGCAGAGGCCTCGCGGATGGGGGTCCTGGTGGACGATCTCCTGCTGCTGGCAAGGCTGGATCAGGGCCGGCCGCTGGAGCGCGCACCCGTGGACCTTGGCCTGGTGGCCGCGGACGCGGCCGAGAGCGCCCGGGCTGTCGAACCCGAGCGCCCGATCGACGTTGAGATCGACGGACCGGGGGTCGTCGACGGTGACGAAGGGAAGCTCCGGCAGGTGGTGGACAACCTCCTCGACAACGTCCGAGTCCACGCGGGTGTGGGAACGCCCGTCCGCGTGAAGGTTGAGGTCGCCACCGGGGAGGTGATCCTCTCGGTCGCGGATGACGGGCCAGGGCTGTCTGCCGAAGCGGCAGGCCGGGTCTTCGAGCGGTTCTACCGGGGCGATCCGGCCAGGTCGCGGGTCACCGGCGGAGCCGGCCTTGGTCTCTCCATCGTCACCGCCATCGTTGAGGCCCACGGGGGCCGGGTCACCGCCTCGTCGCCGGAAGCGTCCGGTGCGGTCTTCGAGGTGCGGCTGCCGGTTCGGCTCGTGACCGAGGCCGAGGCGGAGGCCGAGGCAGGAGTCAAGGACGCCGACGTGGCGGCCGCAGCGCCTTCCGGACCACGGGACGGGTCTCCTTCCGCCGGGCCACCTCCTTGAACCCGGCCCGGTCGTACATGCGCTTGGCCCCGAAGAACATGAAGTCCGGATGGCTCGGGTCGGGCTTGTCGACCGGATATGCCTCGACCAGGGTTGCCCCGTGCGAGCGGGCGTAATCGATCGCACCCTTGAGGAGCGCCTCGGAGACTCCCTTCCCCCTCGAATGCTTGTCGACGAAGAAGCACACGATCGACCACACCGGCTTCTCGTCGACGGGCTTCATCACCGGCGAGCGGCGTAGCTTCGAGTAATCCTCGCGAGGGCTGAGCGAGACCCAGCCAACCGGGCTCCCGTTGTCGTAGCCGATGAGTCCGGGGACGTACCCCCCGTCCACCAAGGATTTCAGCGCCCGCTTGTTCGGCTCTCCCGGTCCGACGCCGCTTCCGCCGCCGGACTTCCGGTAGTACATGCACCAGCAGCCCCGGACGATCGAACCGCCGGGGCGGCCGAAGAGCTCGACCAGGTCGTTCCAGCGTTCCTTGGTCAACGGATGGATCTCGAGCTTCATCTTCGCCCAATCTACCCCCCACCCGGCGTCGAACTGGCCATCACTAGGTCGCAGGTGGACGCGGCTCCCCTCCCGGAGCCGGTGGGAATCCCCGCTCGTACAGCTCGGGCGGTCGGGCTCGCTGTCGCCTCGCGGTGCTAGGTTCAGCCCGTGCACGAGCTCCCGGATGCCCTCGCCGGGCTGAACCCCGCCCAGCGTGAGGCAGCGATGGCGGTCCGGGGGCCGGTGGCCATCCTGGCCGGAGCGGGCACCGGGAAGACCACCACCATCACCCACCGGGTGGCGCACCAGGTGCAGAGTGGTGCGGTGGCGGCGAGCCACATCCTCACGGTCACGTTCACGGACAAGGCTGCCGGCGAGCTGAAGGCTCGGCTGGCGACGCTCGGTGTGCAGGGGGTCGAGGCCCGTACCTTCCATTCGGCGGCGCTCTCACAGCTCTCGAGGCTCTGGCCGGCACACGTCGGCGAGCGGGTTCCCAAGATCCTCGACCACAAGGCACCGATCATCGCCTCGCTGGCGGGAGCCCTGCCGCCCCCGCACAAGTTCCTCCCCCGTCGCGAGTTGGCCGGAGAGATCGAGTGGGCGAAGAATCGGATGATCCCGCCGGCCCGCTATCTGGCCGAGCTGGGCGGGCACGAGCCGCCCATCCCGGCGGAGCTCATGCTGCGGGTCTACGACGAGTATGAGCGACGCAAGCGGGCCATGGGCAGGCTCGACTTCGAAGACATGCTGGCCCTGGCCATCCGGTTGTTCGACGACCATCCGCGGGCCGTCGCCGAGGTTCGGGAACGGTTTCGAGCGTTCACCGTCGACGAGTTCCAGGACGTGAACCCGCTGCAGGCCGCACTCCTCGACCGGTGGCTCGGCGGTGGCGACGAGATCTGTGTGGTCGGCGACGACTACCAGACCATCTATTCGTTCACCGGCGCATCTCCGGCGCACCTCCTCGGGTTCACCCGCCGGTTCCCGCATGCCACCGTGGTTCGGCTCGAAGAGAACTACCGTTCGTCTCCACAGGTCCTTGGGGTCGCCAATCGCATCGCTCCTCGTCTTGGTGGGTTCCGCAAGACGCTACGGGCCACCCAGCCGGTGGGACCCGAGCCGGTGGCGCGGGCGACGTCGGACGAGGCGGCCGAGGTGGCTTCGGTCGTGGGCACCGTGCGGCGCCTCCACGAAGAGGAGGACGTTCCGCTGGAGCAGATCGCGGTGCTGTACCGGATAAACGCCCGCTCCGAGCCGTTCGAGGAGGCGTTCGCCGAGGCTGGGATCCCGTACCAGGTCCGCGACGGCTCGTTCCTTGGAAGGCCCGGCCCCCGCGCCGTCATCCAGCGTCTGAAGCACTCGGTCCAGGGATCGGTGTCCGAAGCCGTCCTGCAGGCCACCACCGAGCTGGGGTTCGACCCCGACGCCTCTCCCGGAGGCGATGAAGAGGTCACCCGGCAGGCAGACCTCGGGCGTCTACGGTCGCTGGCCACCGAGTTCGAGCGGGCGCAGCCGGAGGGAGAAGTACCCGCTTTCCTGGCCGAGCTCGCCCACCGGTTCTCCACAGAGGAGAACGGCCGAGGCGTCGTCCTGCTGACCTACCACCGGGCGAAGGGCCTGGAGTTCGACGCCGTCTTTCTTCCCCGGCTGATCGACGGGGAGCTCCCGTTCCGGACCGGACGTTCGAAGGCCGAACCGGAGGAGGAACGCCGCCTGCTCTACGTCGGCATCACACGAGCCCGCCGGTATCTGTTCCTCACCTGGCCGACCGACGGCCGGGCCCGTCCCAGCCCGTTCATCGATGAGCTGGAGCTGGCTCCCGCGGTTGGACCGCCACCGTCGCGGAGCCGAGCCTCGGTCACCGTGGGCCGGGCCGGGCCTCTGTTCGACCGGCTCCGGGAATGGCGACGCAAGCGTGCCCAGGCGGACGGGGTGCCCGCCTATGTGGTGTTCCACGACAGGACGCTGGCCGACATCGCCGAACGCAGGCCGAGGGATTGGGCCGACCTCGCGGGGATCGCCGGGGTCGGGCCGGCCAAGTTGGAACGCTACGCCGACGAGGTCCTGGCGGTCATCTCTTCGGGCTGAGCGTGGGGACGGCCGCTCTTAGGGGACCGGGCCGGACATGGATCAGGCGGCGATATCCGCCGCCTGAGGACTACGTGAGCCGGATGACTATCAGGCTGCTCTGCGCTCCAGGGTGGGCCGGACGACCTCACGGGCCTCGCGAACGGCGTCGTCGTACGCTCGCTTGTGCGTCTTGACGAGGTGCAGGACAGCCCGGACGTGTTCGTGTCGGGCGACCAGCCGCTCGTATTCCTTCCTGTACCGCTCGAGCAGGCGTCGTTCCGCCTCTAGGCGGATCAGGGCCTCTCCCTTGACGATCATCCATCCCCTTCCATCGTTTCGCGCGCTGGGCGCCAGAAACCCATGGATACAACGCGCGTCGGCCCGAAGATCTTCCCGCGCGGAGCCGCCGTGAGGCTGCGGGCCAAGCCGACGGATGATTGTACCTGGTGGCTGCGAAAAAGGGTAGCCCCTCCTTCCGCACTAGCCCGAGAGGCACCCCTTCCGGCTACAGGACCGGTTTCATCCTCCCCGTCGGCGGAGGACGAACAGCCGGTCGGTGACGCTCTCCCACTGGGGAAGATCGAGCGTTGCGGCCGCCCTCCATGTCTCGAAGGGATGGGGGAGCGCGGTGGGGTTCGCCGGGTCTGCGGGCAGCTCGCCGACGTAGATGAGGGTGTGGCCGTCGTAGGCCTGGAGGCACTGCTCCTCCATCGGCTCGTCCCGCGGAGGCCAGCACAGGAACAACGTTCGCCCGGGATGGCGAGCCAGGAGGCGAGCCCCGCCGGGCAGGACCTCCGTCCACTGGGACTCTCCCGCGTGCCAGCGATTCCGGGGATCGGGTGGCGGATAACGGTCGAAGGCGAGGATGTCGCCTCCGCCCTGGCGGACCAGCCAGGCCCAGTAACCCGTGCCGGCGCCCATCTCCACCAGCGGTGCGTGCCGCACCAAGAGCTCGATGGCCTCGGCGTTGGGGATGGCCCACGCATAAGCCGCCACCATCCGCTGGCGGGCCATGTACCGTTCCATCGTCAATTTCCTCAAGTGGGGCGGGACCCGCCAGGCCGGCATCAGAGACTCGAACTCATCGAGATAGGGGTTCTGCAGCTGGAAGGGCATCGCGTCGATTCTCGCGGACGGGCTGGCTCGGCGACCGGCTTCCGGACGTCCACTCGGGCGTCGATCTCGCTCGGCGCGCTCCTGCTGGGGTATGTGGCGGTCGACATCTTGGCCGGTGCTCCCCGGTCCCCATTGGTGCCCGTGCTGCCTACGGGGGTAGCCGTACCCAGGTGGACCTCGCGAGCCGCGACATGGGTAGGACTCGACCGCCTGGGGGCTGTCGGCTTGGTGGCCACGTCCCTCCTGGTCCTCACCGGCCTGCTCCTGGCCTTCGGCGTGGTCGCTTGGGAGGCATGGAAGGGCCGGGTTGGACCGCTGATCGCCCTCCTGGCTGTCGCCGTGTCGCTCGCCCTGTCGGCCGCCGCGCCCGTCCTCCTCTCCCGCGACGTGTACAGCTACGCCGCGTATGGGCGGACCCTGGCGGTCCATCAGGCCAACCCTTATGAGGTTCCTCCGTCGGCCTTTCCTGGTGACCCGTTCGCGCCGGTCGTCTCGCGCGAATGGTTCGGCACCCGGTCGGTGTACGGTCCCGCCTTCACCTTGGCCAGCGGTGCTTTGGCGCGGACATGGTCCGGATCTCCGGCAGCCACGATCTTGGGATTCAAGGTCCTGGCCGCAACGGCCGTTCTCATGGGGGCCATGCTCGCTGGGGGGACCGCCCGACGGCTCGCCCCGGCCCGAGAGGCACTGGCCGTGGTCGTCCTCGGCCTGAATCCGGTGGTGGTCGTCCACACGGTGGGAGGAGGGCACAACGATGCGCTGGTGGGCGGCCTGCTTGCGGGCGCCGCCCTCCTCGCGTTGGCGGCACTGGGCAACCATCGAACGGCGACCCTCGAGGCCACCGGTCGAATGCTCAGCGGGCCCGTCGGCGGCGCGGCCATCGGGACCACCGCACTGATCACGCTGGCCGCCGGGGTGAAGGTGATCGCCCTCCTGCCCCTTGCGTACTGGTGGTGGACGCTTTGGCGTGAGACCGCGCCCTTCACCTTCCACGCCCATGCCAGGGCGCGGACCATGGTGGTACACGTCGGGGTGGCCGTGGCTCTGACCGCGGCCACGGCTGCGCCGGTCTTCGCAGGGTGGCGAACGGTGACCGCCATCGCCAACCTCGCCTCCAGGCAGGGCTGGGCCAGCGGCGCGCGGCTGGTCGCCCGGGGCGCGGAGGCCATCGGGCGCGAGGTGGGCGGGACCGGCGTCGGGGAAGTCTTCGGAGCCGTGGTCTACGCGGCGTTCCTCGCCGTCTTCGCCTTCGCCGCGTGGCGCCTGATGCGCACTTCGGCTGCCTCGGCTCAGGCCGCACTGTGGGGTTCGTCGCTATTGCTGTTCGCCCTGGCCGCTCCCTACCTCCTCCCCTGGTACGCCGTATGGTTCCTCCCCTTCATCGCGGTGTTCCCGGAGTGGCGCCTGACCCTGGTGGGACTCGTCGTTGCGGGGGTGCTGGCGCTGACCGGGGTGCCCGCGGAGCCGATCCCCGACGCGGGCCTGTGGCACGGGATGACCCTGGCCGTCCACTACGTGGCGGCGCCGATCCTCCTCGCGTCGTTCGTCTACGCCGTGCGGCTGGTGCTGGGCGGGGCGATCACCACCTCCAGGTTGGCGAAGGACCGGGCGAACGCCAGCCGCGTCTCCTGATCGGGTGAGACCAGCAGGATCAGCGTGACCGAGCCGCCCGCATCCGACGCGGCCACGTCGAGCCCATGGCCCTCCGCGCCAGGCGACGATGCGAAGGCCGAGGGACCGAGAACGAACAGGACCTGGACTCCGGATACGACCACCTCGGTGTGAGGCTGACCTTCGCCCGAGGCCCCGTACGTCGCCAGCACGTCCACCAGGTCCCCATGGCGGACGGCCCCCCGTGGGAGGGAAGTGGGTACGGCGAAGGCCCGCAGCCCCGCGGGAACGAGTGACGCCACCGGGCCTGCCCGTACGCGAGCCAGCCGGGTTTCGGTCACAGCCTCTCCCGCAGCGAGATCCCCGAGGGCGACCCGGCCGGCAGCTTCAACGATGGAGGAGAACGAACCAGGAGGGGCGTACGCCTTCGGGATCGCGGCGACCCGAAGTTCGTCGGCCCGAACGGGCGACCCGCGGGCGATCGGTTTGGCGGCGACGACCACCGCCACCTCGGGTCCGCCCGCGCCCGCCGCCACCGCCACGCGGGTCACATATGCATGGAGCATCATGCCGGCGACCACGGCGGACAGCACCGAGGCACCCAGATACAGGCGGGAGGACCTGGACCAACGCCTTCGCATCAGCTCTCCACGCCGGGGGAGGAGAGTTGGCGACGAAACGAACTCGCTAAGCGTAGGGCAAGCGGTAGGCCCGCGCTATGACAAGGGTCACTTGGGGGCGGGGGTTCCCGAGCTTCTCAAACCTCGAAGCGAGCGTGGGCCAGGGCGGTGGCGCACTCGCAGTTCCGTTCGTCGGGGATCTTCGACACGATGCGCGAAAGGAGCTCACGGAGCCGCTCGATGTTTGCCTGGAACACCCGGATGACCTCTTCGTTGGTGACGGCTTCGATCTCGCCCTCCACTCCCACGTCGTAGTCCGTGACCAGCGAGATGTTCCCGAAGCAGATCTCGAGCTCCCGGGCCAGCACCGCCTCCGGGTGCTGCGTCATGCCGATGACGTCCCACCCCTGCGAGGCGAAGAGCGTGGACTCGGCCCGGGTCGAGAAGCGGGGTCCTTGGATCACGACCATCGTTCCCCGATCGTGTTTGGGAAGGTCGAGGGCGCCGGCTTCCGAGACCGACACCTCGCGAAGGGTCGGGCAATACGGATCGGCGAAGGAGACGTGGGTCGTGACCGGGCCGTCGTAGAAGGTGGCTGGACGACCCTTGGTCCAGTCGACCAGCTGATCGCAGATGACGAACTCTCCGGGCTTCACCCCCGCCCTGAGGGAACCGACTGCGCACGGCGCCAGGATGCGCTCGACGCCGAGCTCCTTCATGGCCCACACGTTGGCGCGGTAGTTCACCATGTGGGGAGGGAACTGGTGCTTCACGCCGTGACGGGGGAGGAAGGCCACCCTGCGGCCCTCGACCGTCCCGATCGCCACGTCGCCCGAGGGATCCCCATACGGGGTCTCCAGGTGGACGTGCTCGACGTCGTCGAGGAACGCGTAGAAGCCGGAGCCCCCGAAGATCCCGATGCCGACCGGCTCACGGGCCGCGGCCGCAGCGCTCAGGCCGACTTCTCCTTCGCGCTCCGGGCCCCCGAGGTCGAGTCCTTCTTCCCGGTCGATTCGCCTTTCGATGCCCCTGCGTCGCCGCCCGAGCTCCCGCCCTCCGCCGCCCCAACGCCATCGGCCTTCGGGGAGCCCGACCCGGACTTCTGGCCGGCCGAAACCTCGCTCCTCTCCCCGTCAGCGGCACTCTCGGACTTCGCCCTCGAGTCAGTGGCGTAGAAGCCCGAGCCTTTGAACAGGATGCCGGCCGGATGGAAGACCTTGCGGAGCGGCCCGCCGCAGACCCCGCACACGGTCAAGGGCTCCTCGCTGAACCGCTGGTAGACCTCGACGTGGATCCCGCAGGACAGGCACGCATACTCGTACGTCGGCATGAACCCGATTATAGGAGCGGCCAGCCGCGCTTCCGCTAGAAGACCTGGGGGTTCGACTCCATGAAGACGCCGTTTGGGTTGGTCTTCCAGAGCCAGACGTGAAGCAGCCACGCGGTTCGTGCCTGGAAGACGCCGCTCTTCGTCTGGCAGTCGCCGGCAGACGGCGCGATGGTCACGGAGCCGTCCGGCAGGAAGCACAGGTTCCGGTGGAAGTGCCACACGTCGCTCCCGCCGGCGAAGCCGGCCGGCGGCCTGTCGCCGAGCGTCTGCAGCGCGAAGCCGACCCCCACCAGTTGCAACCCACCTGACGCCCTCGGTTCGTACAGCAGGATCTGTGGCCGGCTGGGATCGAAGATCGACTGCGAGATCCCGAGGTTCACCATGTGCAGACCGAGGCCCGGGATGAACTGGGTGACCTGGATGTATCCCTCCGCCTTGGCCACGGCCACGTTCTTGTACTTGGCGCTGGCGTCCTTCGCCTCCGCCAGTTGCTGCTGGAGGACCTTCCCCTCGGCCTGCGTGGTCGGTCCCGCGGTTCCGTGAGAATGGCCGCCGAACTCGGCAGCGCCTTCGACCCCCTCGCCGGCCACGGCGGCGGCGTTCGGTGCCGTGCTCGCCGCCCCATCGTGCGAGTGGACGGCCGCGGCCCCCGACGTGAGAGCCTGCCGGCTCTCTCGAGCCTCGCGCCATCCCACGAACGCGCCCACGGCGACCGTCGCCGTCAAGAGCAACCCCAACCCCGCACCGACCATCGCTGCCCATTCGGGTCCGAGACGCCCGGCCCACCGGATCCCTCCAACCGCGGTCATGAAGATCCCGAGGAACAGGACGAGATGCCACGGGTTGTTGCCGCGGCCCATGACGATGAGCACCTCGTGCTCGTGACCTTCGGGATTCATCGTGTGGACCACGAGGTCACCCAGGAGGCCCACCAGGGTCGTTGCCACGCCGGCCGGGACCAGCAGGTCGCCGAGCGTTCGGCCGGACTTCGAGGGGGAGACGGCTTGCACGTCGGTAGATTAGCTTCCGCGAGCGGCCGCCAACAGGGTCGAGACCTGGCGGTGCAGAGCCTCCGCAGGGTTGGGCGCAAGGCCCCTGGGATACACTCCCTATCTCCCCGAGGAGGCTCCCGGATGAGCGTCAGGAAGGCAGTCATCCCGGCAGCGGGATTGGGCACCAGGTTCCTGCCCGCCACGAAGTCCCAGCCGAAGGAGATGCTGCCCATCGTCGACAAGCCGGCCATCCAGTACGTCGTCGAGCACGCCGTCGGGGCCGGTATAGAGGACATCCTGATCGTCACCGGCAGGGGCAAGCGGACCATCGAGGACCACTTCGACCGCTCGTTCGAGCTGGAGGCGCGCCTGGAGCAGGCCGGGAAGTACGAGGAGCTGAAGGAGGTTCGCCGCATCTCGGACATGGCGAACATCCACTACATCCGGCAACGCGACCCGCTCGGCCTCGGGGCGGCCGTGGCGATGGCAGAAGGGCACATGAACGGGGAGGCGTTCGCCGTCCTGCTCGGAGACGACATCATCGCTTCGGGCAACCTGCTGCGGATGATGCTCGAGATGTACGACCGGTACGGCCGAAGCGTGATCGCCGTGAAGGAAGTCCCGATGTCGGAGATCCACCTGTACGGGGCGATCGAGCCAGAGTTCGTCGAGGACAACCTGGCGCGGATCGCCCGTTTCGTGGAGAAGCCGTCTGCGGAGGACGCCCCGTCGAACCTCGCCGCCATCGGCTGCTACGTCCTCACGCCACAGATCTTCGACGCCCTACGGGAGACCACGCCGGACGAGCGGGGCGAGGTCCAGCTGACGGACGCCTTGAACGCGCTGGCCCAACAGCAAACGGTCTATGCGTACGTGTTCGAGGGCGTACGCTACGACATCGGAAAGAAGCTGGATTACCTGCGCGCGACCGTGGAGCTTGCCATCGATCGAGACGACGTCGGGCCGGAGTTCCGGGCCATCCTGTCCGAGCTGGTTCAGCGGAAGAAGCTGCTGTAGGGGATGGGGGATCCTCACTTGACCCAGGACGGTGGGACCGCCGACCGGCACGCCCATGACGACGGCGAGATGGTGCCCGTCGACCACGCCCGCGACCGGGTTCTCGACAGCATCGAGCCGCTCGCTCCCATCGAGCTCCACCTGCAGGAGGCTCACGGTTGCGTGCTGGCCGCGGACGTCCTCGCCGAGTTGGACATCCCCGGCTTCTCGTCGTCGGCGATGGATGGGTTCGCCGTTCGAGCAGCGGACGTCGCCGGGGCTTCCTCCGACACCCCCGTGAGCCTGGCCGTGGTGGGACGAGCCGTGGTCGGCGAGCAGCCCGGGGTCACGGTGGGGACCGGGGAGGCGGTTCAGATCGCAACCGGCGCCCCCATCCCATCTGGGGCGGACGCCATCGTCCCCGTCGAACAGAGCGTGGCAGACGACGCACAGGTCCAGGTCCTCCGGCCGAGCCCGGCGGGCGCGTTCGTCCGTCCGGCGGGACAGGACGTGCGGGCCGGACAGGTATTGGTCCCCCAGGGTCGAAGGATCTCCGGTCCGGAGCTGGGTCTGCTGGCGAGCTCAGGCCACGCCTCCGTGCTGGTTTACCCGCGGGCCCGGGTGGTCGTGCTCTCGACGGGCGACGAGCTGGTCGAACCGAGCCGTCCGGCTCCCTTCGGCATGGTTCGGGACGCGAACAGCTACACCTTGTACGGCGCGCTCCGAGAGGTGGGTGCCGTTCCCTATCTGGCCGGCATCATCCGCGACGACGTCGACTCGCTGCGGGAGGAGGTCCTGGGCCTGGCCGCCCGAGCCGACTGCTTCATCAGCTCCGGCGGAGTCTCGGTCGGGGAGCGGGACGTGGTGAAGCGGGCCTTCTTCCGGCGGGGGGAGATCGACTTCTACCGGGTAGCCATGCAGCCGGGGATGCCGCAGGCATTCGGATCCGTGGAGGGCACGCCATACTTCGGGCTGCCGGGGAATCCCGTCTCAGTGTTCGTCTCGTTCGAAGTGTTCATCCGGCCGGCTCTCCTCAAGATGATGGGGCGCACCGACATCTTCCGACCCGAGATCTGGGCCGTCCTCGAGACCGACCTCACGGGCCCGAAGGAGAAGACGCAGTTCGCGCGGGTGCGGGTGTGGCGGGAGAAGGGGGCATGGCGGGCCGCCAGCACGGGGCCTTCGGCCTCCAACCTGCTGGCCACCGTGACCAAGGCGAACGGCTTGGCCATCCTCCCTGTTGGGACCGACACCGCGGAGGCCGGCTCTCGGGTGCGGGTGATGCTGTTCAGGGCGCTCGAGGAAGGCGAGTGACCGGACCGGCGGAAGCGGAAGCGGATCGCCCGGCTCGCATGGTCGAGGTCGGCGACAAGGAGGTGACCGAACGCCACGCCAGCTCGGAGTGCACCATCCGCATGACGCCCGAGGCCTGCGAGGCGCTGGTGGCCGGAACCCCGAAAGGCGATCCCCTCGAGGCGGCGAAGGTCGCCGGGCTGATGGGGGCGAAGAAGACACCGGATCTGCTGCCATTCTGTCACCCCATCTCGATCACCGGCGCCACCGTCGAGCTTGAGCCCGATGCGTCGAAGGGGACCATCCGGGTTCAGGCCACCGTGACGGCGAACGATCGAACTGGGGTCGAGATGGAGTCGCTGGTGGCGGCGGCCATCGCGGCGCTTTCCCTGTACGACACGGCGAAGGCGTACGACCGTTCGGCCGAGATCACCGAGCTGCATCTGATCTCGAAGACCGGAGGGAAGAGCGGAAGCTTCGCCCGAAATCGGGCTCCTGCGAAATTACAACAAAATCCTTGAGTGTCGATATGTTGCGTGATACCGTGCCGTCCCAGCCCAGATGTTGTGGTCGCACCGGGGCGACGACCGCGAGGAGGGCTGGGGTTGAGCTGGCTTTTGCTGGGCCTTTTGGGCATCATTTGGGCCGCGTTTCTTATCCCCTCACGAAGACGCTCCCCCGCTTCGAGCGTGGAGGACTTCGAGCGAAGGATGAGCCTGCTGGCTGAAGCGAACAACACCGTGCCGGGCCGCTGGGTCCTGATGCCCCGGAAGGGGGCCCGTCTCATCGGCTCTCGGGACCGCGAGCGGATCAGGGCACGGAGGCGTCGTCGCCAGATCTTCATGGTCCTTCTGGAGATGACGATCCTCACCCTGTTGATGGGCGTGTTCCCACCGTTCCGGGTCATGCTGTACGGCACGGGCATCCTCGCGTTCGTCCTCCTCGCGTACTCGGCGCTCCTGGTGAAGATCAGGGATGAAGAGCTGGCCAAGGCTCGCTTGAGGCTGGCCATGGAGCGCCGGCGAGCCTCCGAGGCGATGGCCGCGCCACCAAGGGCACGGGCCATGGCCGCCTCGGCCAGATACGCGCGGCCGCTCCATGCCGGCGGCAACGGCAACGGGTACGGCTTCGCGAACGGTAACGGCAACGGGCGCGCGAACGGTAACGGCAACGGGCATGCGACCGGCAACGGGCACTCGGACGGACGGGTCCTGGCGCACGCCAACGGCAACGGGCACTCGAACGGCAACGGGCACTCCAATGGCAACGGGAGGACCGCCCTCTCCGACATCCTCCGCGAGGGGGGCGTCGAGATCATCGAGGACGACGTGCACGTGATCGTGAGACGGGCCAGCGAGCTCGATCGCGAAGCCGCTCGCTCCTCGGTGCGGTAGCCCGCGGGCACCGCCGGTGCCACCCTCGGACAGCAACCTCTCTCGCTTCTCGGCTGGCTTCCAACGCGAGTTCGAAGCCAAGATGCGGGCCCGCGAGAAGGCCCTCGGCGGCAGCCGATCCGCCATCCGGTCATCCGCCAACGCGATCCGCGCCATCCATCGCGGCGAGCTCGACCAGGCCCATCAGCTCATGGAGGAGGCCCGGTCGGCGCTGGCAGCCGGCAAGGAGGCTGTTCGCGAAGACCATCCCGATGTCTACTTCGCCGGCTTCCTCCAGGACGCGCAGAAGGAGTACGCGGAGGCCCGGCTGACCGAGGCGATCGTCACCGGAGCGGAGCTTCCTTCCCGGGAGGAGTTGGAAGTGGAGCTGGCCGCGTATCTGAACGGGATGGCCGAATCGATCGGAGAGGGACGGCGTGCCATCCTCGACCTCCTCCGGCACGGGGACGTCGAACGAGGAGAACGGATCCTCACCGCCATGGATGACATCTTCCATCTACTGGTGTCCATGGATTATCCGGACGCCATCACCGGGAACCTCCGCCGGTCCACCGACGTGTCCCGGGGGATCATGGAGAAGACGCGGGGCGACCTCTCGATCTCGATCGTGCAACGCTCGCTCCACGACGCGCTGGATCGCCACGCGAAGGACGTTCTGGGAAAGGGGAAGGGATGAAGGACCTGACGGTGCAGCTGGAGGATCGCCCGGGGACGCTTGCGGATCTGGCCGAAGCGCTGGGGAACGCGGGGATCAACATCGAGG
>JBKPGU010000093.1:0-1543 GCA_046729535.1 Actinomycetota bacterium | reverse complement strand
GCTCGCGGTGGTGGTGGTGCTCCATGTGGTGTCGGAGACCGTCACCCTGTCCGGCATCATCAGGGCCTTGCCCCCGCTTCGGTGGTTCGATCACCTGGGGCGGATGAAGCCGGTGGAGCCAGAGACCGAGCTCGAGGGATGAAACCGGGGGAATCCGGTGGAGGGTGCTCGCCGGGATGCCCTCCCTTTGCTAGCATGGAATCCCGAGGTGCCTGACGCGACGAAATTCATCTTTGTGACCGGCGGTGTCGCCTCCGGTCTCGGCAAGGGAATCACCACCGCCTCGCTGGCCCGCCTCCTCAAGTCCCGCGGACTCCGCGTCACCGTCCAGAAGCTCGATCCATACATCAATGTCGACCCCGGCACCATGAACCCGTTCGAGCACGGGGAGGTGTTCGTGCTGGACGACGGGGCCGAGACCGACCTCGACCTCGGACACTACGAGCGGTTCACCGACGAGAGCCTACACCGGGGATCGAACGTGACCACCGGGGCCGTGTACTCCGCAGTGATCGCCAAGGAGCGGCGCGGCGAGTTCCTGGGCAAGACCGTCCAGGTCATCCCGCACATCACCAACGAGATCAAGGACCGGGTTCGAAAGCTGGCCGCCGCGGAGCGAGCCGATGTGGTGGTGGTGGAGATCGGTGGGACCGTCGGCGACATCGAGAGCCTGCCCTTCCTGGAGGCCGTGCGCCAGCTTCGCAACGAGGTGGGCCGGGACAACGTGGCCTTCGTGCACGTGTCGCTGATCCCGTTCATCGGTCCCACCGGCGAGCTCAAGACCAAGCCCACCCAGCACTCCGTCAAGGAGCTTCGATCCATCGGTATCCAGCCCGACGTCATCGTGTGCCGGTCGGACCGGCCCATCAGCCGGCACCTCAAGGAGAAGATCTCCCTGCTCTGCGACGTGGAGACCAGGGCCGTGGTCACCGCGGTGGACGCCGACTCCATCTACGAGGTCCCCATGATCCTTCGCCGAGAGGCCCTGGACGACTATCTTGCGTACCTCCTCCGTCTGCCCGATGCCGAACCCGACCTCACCGAGTGGCGGGCCCTGCTGGACAGAGTCGAGCGGGCTGTGGAGGACGTCGATATCCGGATCGTGGGCAAGTACGTGCACCTTCGGGACGCCTACCTGTCGGTGATCGAGGCCCTGAAGCACGGGGGCTTCGAGCACGGAGCCCGGGTCAACCTGACCTGGATCGCCTCGGACGAGCTGATCTCCGGTGGGGCCGACCAGGCCCTGGCCGGCGCGGACGGCATCCTGGTTCCCGGCGGGTTCGGGGTTCGGGGCGTGGAGGGGAAGATCGAGGCCATCAGGTACGCCCGGGAGCAGGGCATCCCATTCCTTGGACTCTGTCTCGGCCTGCAGTGTGGGGTGATCGAGTTCGCCCGGAACGTGTGTGGCCTGTCGCAGGCCAATTCGTCGGAATTCGCTCCCGACACGCCGGATCCGGTGATCGACCTGCTTCCCGAGCAGCAGGATGTGGTCGACCTGGGTGGGTCCATGCGGCTGGGGGCCTACCCCTGCCACCTCCTGGAG
>JBKPGU010000092.1:0-4306 GCA_046729535.1 Actinomycetota bacterium | reverse complement strand
ACCCTGACGAGCTCCAGGCCTGGGCGCTGGCCCATGAATGGGCACCAGACACGGCGAGGAGGCTCCGCGAGTACGCGGAGGGCGTCCGGCAGGGAAAGCGATATAGGGTCGGAGGAACACCAATCTAAGAAACGCGAGTTGCTTCGTTGAGTCGTCGATCCGGTCAGCCCTCCTAACCTGCTGCGGAGATGATCCGCGCCGACGGGAAGGACTGCGACTTCTGCGGCGTCCGAGGTGTCGCCTGGAGGTTCCCATGCCGGCCATTCCGAGCCTACGTCCCCGGCCACGGCGTTGATTATCGGGGCGATTGGGCTTGCTGCGAGGAATGCCGACCATTGTTCGAGGAGGAACGGTGGGAGGCCCACGAATTGACGGCGGGGGAGATCGAAGAGCCTCGCGCCTACATCCGCCAGGCGTTCGGCTCGATCACGGTGAACCCGGCGACCGGCAAGCAGTGGGACCCCGCCCGCGTGGCGCTGCAACCCGCCTAAAGGCGATCCGCGACCCCAGGGCAAAGGCGTTGGGGGTCGAAGAAGATCCGGAACGGCACCAGTTCTTCGACCGCGACGGCCGTTGGGCCTGCTGTGCCCGGCTGGATCCGGAACGATGCCGGGCGACATGATTGGCTGGCATCACCATGCTGCCAACGACACCTATGTCTACGTCATCCGTGGGATGAAGATGAAGTCGGTGGCCCGCGTGCCACGACGCTCCCGGCTCCGCCCGGGCCGAAGTCGATCGTCAGCGACTTCCGTCCCAGGCAGGGTCTTCCGGCGGCAATGGGAGCCGTCGGGCGGGGGGACCCGCCCTCCGGCAGTTATCTGGTTCGGTGCTGAGTGGCGTCCAGGGGGGCCTGCGCGGGGTCGAGGTACTCCTCCGGCGTATACCAGTACAGAACGGAGGGTCGAGTGGAAGGATGTCGCGACGACATGTCGCGAGACATCACACGGCCATCGATCGAGGAAAGGAGAGGACAGGATGACGATCGAAGAGAACAAGCAGGTGGTTCGGCGCCTCTACGACGAGGTGCTGAATTCGAAAGCCATCGACGTGCTCCCGGAGCTGGCGGTGGCCGAGTATGAGGAGCACGACCCGCTTCCGGGACAAG
The DNA here is from genome assembly GCA_046729535.1 of Actinomycetota bacterium. Classification (GTDB taxonomy): domain Bacteria; phylum Actinomycetota; class UBA4738; order UBA4738; family UBA4738; genus JBKPGU01. The sequence goes on along the minus strand of JBKPGU010000092.1, from coordinate 3,198 downwards.
GAACCGGCCTGGCAGGGCTTCGCGATCGCTTGACGATGCTGACCACGGCGATCGACCAGCACTTCACCCTCGAGGACGTCATCGCTGAAGGGGACAGGGTTGTGGTGCGGTGGACGACGAACGCGAAGCAGATCGATGACTTCCTGGGCATCCCGGCCACGGGGAAGAGCTACACGATCGCGGGGATCGATATCTACCGGCTTCAGGACGGGAAGATGGCCGAGCACTGGCACGTCGTGGACAACCTCTCGATGCTCCAGCAGGTGGGCGCGATCCCATCGCCCGAAGACCCGAACCCCCCCCCCGGTGAAGCCCACTAGTTACGACAGGCCGTTCACCTTCCGGGGAATTGGTCGTTCCTAGGCTGATGCCCGAATTCCCTACAGCAGGGATCCACGACGGCCCGAGCAGCTCTCCGTCCTTCCCGAAGTAGTGCTCCAACCACCAGCGCGACTGCAGGTCGAACCGTAGAGGAGTCAGCCCTCACTGCGCATCCACTGTCGCCCAGAGGCCACCTTGGCCCTCGGCCAGGCCCGTCAGACCCTTGCCGACCACGAAGCTGTCGACGACGTCGTTGGAGATGGTTGCGATCTGCGAGATCGAGCCGTCGTCGAGGTTGGTGACCCAGAGGGAGCCGTTGCCCGTTGCCATGGCGATCCGGGGGCACGGCCCCCTGGGGGTCAGGCGGGAGTTTCCGACGGGGATCTCGGCCTCGACTCTTTCCCCGGCAGCGTCGAGGCGCAGCACCCGGCCGGGCAACCCGGCCCGGGCCACCCAAACGGAGCCGTCTCCGACCGTGATTCCGAAGATCGCCACCCCCGGAGTGAAGTTGCTGAGGATCCTGCCGGTGGCCGGTTCCACCCGGGCCACCGCCTGTTCGGTCGTGACCCAGGCGGCCCCTTCCCCCACCGCCACCAGTCCGTTGCAGTTGCCGACCAGGTGAGAGGTGGCGGTCACCGCGTTCGTATCGGGGTCGATGACCCAGGCGATCACCTGGGGGATCTGCTCGGTAACGATGATCTGCGTAGCGCTGGCCACGAACACCGAACCGGCCCCGGCCGCGATGCTCGTGGGGCTGGCGTCGAGAGGAATCGTCGCCACCACTCTGTTGGTGGCCGGGTCGATCCGGGACACGGAGTTGCCCAGGAAGTTCGCCACCCAGATTGCTCCTTCGCCGAAGGTGATCGCCACCGGCCTCTTGCCGACCGGGATGACCCCAGTCACCTTGTTGCCGACCGGATCGATCCGCGACACCGTCCCATCGCCCGAGTTCGCCACCCACACCGACCCCTCGCCGAGGGCCACCGCGCTGGGACCCCTGCCGGCGGCGATCGACGCCACGACCCTCCTGGTGGCCGGGTTGATCCGGACGACGCGGTCCTTCCCTGACAGGGCCGCTGCTGAGGCAGAGGCTCCGGACGAGGGTCCTGACTTGCCCCCGCCCCGAGTCGAGAGGAGGACCGCGGCGACGACCACGACGACCACGGCGACAGCCCCCATGCCCACAACGACGGGCCGAGGCCATCGCCTCGGAGGACCAGGGGGAGTGTCGCCGGGTTCGTATCCCGTGGGGGGAGCTTTCTTCGTCACTGGTGCGCCAACCCCCACGCCTCCGTCGCCCCCGAACGCGGCTCGGGCATCGGCGACGAGCGCTCCCGCAGTGGCGTAGCGGTCGTCGCGCGACTTGGCCATCCCCGTGCCCACCACCGCGTCGACGGCGGGGGGGAGTTCAGGCCGTCTCTCGGTCACGGAGGGGGGCTCTGCCATCAGGTGGGCGTAGACGAGGGCGGCCTGGTTCTCCCGGCGGTAGGGGATCTCACCCGTCAGGCACTCGTAGAGCACCCCGGCCAGGGAGTACACGTCGGCACGCCCATCGAGCTTCTTCCCCTCGAACTGCTCGGGGGCCGCGTAGTCGAGGGTCCCCACGAACTGACCCGTCCCGGTGATGCCCGAGTCCGACGTCATCCGCTTGGTCAACCCGAAATCCGATAGGTACACGTGTTCCTTGGCGCCCGGGCTCGTGGCCAGCAAGATGTTGCCGGGCTTCACGTCGCGGTGGATGAGCCCTTGCGCGTGGGCCGCGTCCAACGCCGACGCCGTCTGCCCCAGGATGGAGATGGTCCGCGCAGGGGGGAGCGGACCATCTTGGCCGATCAAGGTCTTGAGGTCCAGGCCGGGCACGTACCGCATGGCGATGTAAAGGGACCCGCCAGCCTCTCTGGCCTCGAAGATCGGGATGATATTGGGGTGATCGAGGGAGGCCGCCAGCTGGGACTCCCTGACGAACCGCTCCCGAAACTTCGGGTCCTGGGCCAGCTCGGGGGCGAGGACCTTCAGAGCCACCTTCCGCTTGAGGTGCACGTCCTCGGCCAGGTAGACCACGCCCATCCCGCCTCGGCCGATGAGCGACTCAATCCTGTAACCAGGGATGTCCGTGCCGACCTGCTGATCCACTCTCGCCCCCCGAGATGTTGTACATGCTCTCAGGCAGCATGGATAGCCCTCCTCTCACTCCGTGGCGGATGTCCGGAGCGTCGTTGGGACGGCGGGCGGAAGTCGAACAGCGAGTCGCGTCGGGCGATGAAGGTCCGGATCAGCGAGACAATCTCGTGACCTCATGCGCCGAGTCCCTTACGCCGGACCATGGCGCGGAGGAACCGGGCGAACGCAATCCACTCCTCGTCGGTAGTCATCTTCTCCGTGTTCCAGACTTCTCCCCGGTCTGCAAACACGACGGGGCCGAACTCGCGAGCAGCCAGCTTCGCTGCCAGGAACATCTCTCGCTTCCCGAGTCGTGGGTCGCGAAGGAGAAGGATGGCATCGTGCACGTCAATCGCCCGTAGTATCCTCCGCGCCGGATAGAGAAGGCCTCTCCAGGATTCATCTCGATGCCGGAACGTGCCCCCGTTCGACGTGCACTGCTTCCTCTCTGCGTGGCCGTGTGCCTGCTGCTCATGGCCGCCGCGCCTGTCCTCAGCCTGGTCCTCCCTCGCCCCCAACCCGCCAAACGGCTGACCATCACGGGCGGAACCATTGTTCCTGGAGTCGCGTGTCCCATGCCGACCTCAACGGGTCGGGGCGTGGCGGGGGGGGGGGGGGACCCCCCCCCCCCCCCCCCCCAAGCCGGTGAGTCTGCGGCGCGCGGTCCGCCGCCCCCCCCACGGCGCTAACCCCGGCACCGGGTTTGGGTTGAGCAAA
>JBKPGU010000091.1:0-2245 GCA_046729535.1 Actinomycetota bacterium | reverse complement strand
GGGCACCATCTTCAAGGGCGGGTCGGGCTCCGGCATCAACCTGTCAGCCCTCCGCTCGTCGAAGGAGCATCTGGCCGGTGGCGGGACGGCCAGCGGTCCGGTCAGCTTCATGCGCGGGGCGGACGCGTCGGCCGGCACCATCAAGTCCGGCGGCAAGACGCGCCGCGCGGCCAAGATGGTCGTCCTGAACGTCGATCACCCCGACGTCCGAGACTTCATCTGGTGCAAGGCGGTCGAGGAGCGCAAGGCCCGCGTCCTGCGCGACGGCGGGTTCGACATGGACCTCGACGGCAAGGACAGCTATTCGATCCAGTACCAGAACGCGAACAACTCGGTCCGGGTGACCGACGAGTTCATGCAGGCGTTCCTGGACGACCGTGACTGGAAGCTGAAGGGGGTCACCTCCGGCGAGACCATGGAGACCGTCCGGGCCCGGGACCTGATGCGGGAGATGGCCCAGGCCGCATGGGAGTGCGCCGATCCCGGGATGCAGTACGACACCGTCATCAACGACTGGCACACGTGCCCGGCATCGGGCCGGATCAACGCTTCGAACCCCTGCAGCGAGTACATGCACCTCGACAACTCGGCCTGCAACCTGGCCTCGCTCAACCTCCTGAAGTTCCTGGACGCCGAAGGCAACTTCGACATCCCCGCATACCGGCACGCCGTCGAGGTCGTGTTCACCGCGCAGGAGATCATCGTCGGCAACTCCAGCTACCCCACGGAGAAGATCGAACGCAACGCGAAGGCGTTCCGGCAGCTCGGGCTGGGCTACGCGAATCTCGGCGCCCTGCTCATGGCCCGAGGGCTCCCGTACGACTCGGAAGGCGGGCGAGCCTGGGCCGGTGCGCTCACCGCCCTCATGACGGGCCACGCCTACCGGACAAGCGCGAAGATCGCCGAGGTCATGGGGCCGTTCGCCGGCTACACGCCGAACCGCGACGCCATGCTTCGGGTGATGCGCAAGCACCGCGCCGCGGCGGACGAGATCGACGCCGAGCTCGTTCCAGAGGGACTCCTCCAAGCGGCGAAGACGGCGTGGGACGAGGCGATCGCCCTCGGCGAGGTGAACGGCTACCGCAACGCGCAGGCCAGCGTGTTGGCTCCCACCGGAACCATCGGGCTGATGATGGACTGCGACACCACCGGCATCGAGCCTGATCTCGCCCTGGTCAAGACCAAGAAGCTGGTCGGTGGCGGGACGATGTCGATCGTCAACCAGACCGTCCCCCGGGCCCTGGGCAAGTTGGGCTACGACGACGATCAGACGAAGGCCATCGTGGCCTACATCGGCGAGCACAACACAGTGGGGGGCGCGCCGTTCCTCAAGGAGGAGCACTACCCGGTGTTCGATTGCTCGATGGGGGAGCGGCCCATCCACTACATGGGTCACGTGAAGATGATGGCCGCCGCCCAGCCGTTCATCTCCGGGGCCATCTCCAAGACCATCAACATGCCCGAGCACGTGACCGTGGAAGAGGTCGAGCAGATGTTCCTGGAGGGATGGAAGCTCGGGCTCAAGGCCGTGGCCATCTACCGCGACAACTGCAAGGTGGCCCAGCCGCTCTCGGCGACTTCGAAGAAGAAGGCCGAACCGGCGGTCGAACTGCCTGGGAAGCCCATCCGCCGCCGCCTCCCGAGTTCCCGGCCCGCCCGGACCATCTCCTTCACGGTGGGCGATTCCGAGGGCTACATCACCGCGGGCGAGTACCCGGACGACGGCATCGGGGAGATCTTCCTGAAGGTCTCGAAGCAGGGTTCGACCCTGTCGGGCGTCATGGACGCGTTCGCCATCGCGGTTTCCCTCGGTTTGCAGTACGGGGTGCCCCTCGAGGCCTTCGTCGGGAAGTTCGTCAACATGCGATTCGAGCCTTCGGGGATGACGAACGATGCCGACGTGCGGTTCGCGTCGTCGCTGGTCGACTACGTGTTCCGCCGGCTTGCCATCGAATACCTGCCTCCCGACAAGCGGGAAGGCCTTGGGGTCCAGACCATCGGGGAGCGGAGAGAATACGCCCAGTCGGTCGTGGCAAGTGGCGGAGAGGCGTCGCAGGGAGCTTCCGAGGATGCGGACCAGATCCAGCTGATCCCGCTGAGCGAGGTCCCCGCGAAGCTGGCTCCGGAGGGGCGGGTCCTGGATGCTCCGCTGTGCTACGCGTGCGGAGCGCAGATGCAACCGGCAGGTTCGTGTTACGTCTACATCGGCTGCGGCTCCACCAGCGGCTGCAGCTAGCCTCTACCC
>JBKPGU010000090.1:0-4810 GCA_046729535.1 Actinomycetota bacterium | reverse complement strand
GGTTCTGCGACGAGATCTCGGGCGACCGGTTCATCGAGCTGTTCGACCGTGGGGCTGCCGAGCAGGTCAGCATCGCGCCCGGCGAGGACTTCGACAGCCCCTTCTCCGGCAACACGATCCAGATCTGCCCAGTAGGGGCTCTGACCGCGACGACGTATCGTTTCGCCGCGCGACCGTTCGACCTGAAGTTCGCCGACTCGATCTGCCCGCACTGCGCGTGTGGCTGCAACCTCCGAGTCGATCTCCGCCGGGACGAGGTCGTCCGGCACCTGGCCCGCGACAACGACCTGGTGAACGACGCGTGGCTCTGTGACAAGGGCAGGTTCGCCTTCCGGTTCCCCGATGTCGTGAACCGTCTGACGACCCCGCTTCTCCGAGCGCCGGGCTTGGAGCCGGTGTCGTTCAACGAGGCCCTCGAGGCCATCTCGGGGTGGTGTCGGGACGCCCGCGTTGCCGTGCTGGCCGGGGGGCGATTGTCCGATGAGGACGCGTACGCCCTGTCGAAGCTGGCCCGAGCGGTGCTGAACACGAACGACGTGGACCACCGAACCGGGCCATCGGACCCGGACGCCTTGGGGGCCGAGCAAGCGCAGGCGGCAGGGATGCCGGTGACGTACAAGGACGTCGAGCGGGCGAAGACGATCGTCGTCGTCGGGCTGGATACGGAGCAGGAGCTCCCGATCCTCCACCTCCGCATCCGGAAGGCCGCGCGGCGCGGCGCCCAGGTGTTCGTCATCCATCCCCGTCGAACCCGGCTGTGGGACGTCGCCGAGCACATCCTGTGCCGTCCCGGCGAGGAGGCCTCGGTGCTGGATGGGCTGCGCACCGCAGAGGACGGCGCCGCCTTTGCGCTTCGCGAAGCGGGAGCGGACGCCGTCGTCTTGGCAGGGCCTCGACTGGCCGGCGCGCCGGGCGCGGTCGCCGCGGCAGCGGCGCTTGCCGATGGAGCGGGGGCGAAGTTCGCCCTGCTGTGCCGACGGGCCAACGATCGGGGAGCGTTGCGAGCGGGGCTGCACCCTGCCCTGCTCCCCGGGGGGCGGGCGGTGGCTGAGGATGCCGGCCGTTCGGTGGTCGAGGTGGCGTGGGGAACGCTACTTCCCAAGGAGGCCGGTCGCGACACCGCAGGGATCATCGAAGCCGCTGCGAAGAGCGAGGTCGACGTCTTGTTCCTGGTTGGCGTCGACCCGATGCGTGACTTCCCCGACGCCGACATGGCCCGGCGAGCGCTGGAGAACGTTGCGTTCAAGGTCGTGGTTGAGGTCGACGCCGACCACCTGTCGATCTTCGCCGACGCCATGCTCCCGGCCACCCCGTACCTGGAGAAGGACGGTCACTACACGGACTGGGAGGGCCGAACCCAGCGACTGCGGAGGGTTCGGGATCCCCGAGGGCTGGCCCGGCCGGAATGGGAGATCTTCCAGGAGCTCTCCCAGGTCATGGGCGTGGACATGGGGTTCCGATCGATTGACGACCTCCACGTCGAAATGGGGCAACTGCTGGCGGGCGACGCGGCGCGGGCTGTTGACGCCGGGACCTCGCCGGTGCTCACTTCGCTCCGCGCCGGCGGGGGCCTCCCGGCCTACGCGGCGCCCACGTCGCCGGAGGCTCGCTCGGAGGATCGATTGATCCTGTTCACGTATCCGTTGTTGGTGGATGAGGGGCGGTTGTCGGTTGGTGCGGACGAGTTGAAGGAGGGGCTGGAGCGGCAGGCGTTCGTGGAGGTGCATCCGGACGACGCAGCGCGGTTGGGGATCGCCGAAGGGTCGACGGTTCTGGTTCGAACGCCCGCAGGAGAGGCCTCCCTGCCGGCGCGCATCTCCGACGGCGTCGCGGCCGGCTCGGTGTTCATTCCCTGGAACCAGCCGGGGTTCGCAGCGAACACCATCCTCTCCGGTGCGTTGACCATCGAGGCCACGCTGGAGCCGGCGGAAGCGAAGGTGAGCGCGTGATCGCGTCCATCGACTGGGTCGGTTGGATCCTCACCGTGGCCAGGGTTGTTGTGATCTTCTTCGCCCTCTTGATCGCGGTCATGTTGGTGATCTGGGTCGAACGCAAGGTCGTGGCCGACTTTCAGACCCGGGTCGGCCCCAACCGAGCCGGTCCTCTGGGGCTTCTCATCACGCTGGCCGACGGGGCCAAGCTCTTCTTCAAGGAAGGCATCACGCCGATCACCGCAGACCGGCTCGTCTACATCATCGCGCCCATGGCGTCCGTCATCCCGGCCCTACTGGCATTCGCGGTCATCCCGTTTGGGGTGGGCGTGCATATCTTCGGGCACGACGTCCCGTTCCAGATCGCCGACCTGGATATCGGCATCCTGTGGATCCTGGCGATGGGCTCGCTCGCCGTGTACGGCGTCGTCTTGGCGGGCTGGTCCAGCGGTTCGAACTATCCGCTGCTCGGCGCCATCAGGGCGAGCGCCCAGATGATCTCGTACGAGGTCGGCATGAGCCTGGGATTGGTGGCGGTCCTGCTGTACGCCGGGACCCTCACAATGAGCGAGATCGTGGCCGGCCAGGCCAGGCACTTCCACGTGACCGGGCTCGGCTGGCTGCCGAAATGGAACGTCTTCCTCCAGCTGCCGGCCTTCCTGATCTACATGATCGCTGCGCTCGCGGAATCGAACCGCCCCCCCTTCGATCTCCCCGAAGCGGAGACCGAGCTGGTCGCCGGCCATCACACGGAGTACTCCGGCATCAAGTTCGCCATGTTCTACCTGGCCGAGTACACCCACATGATCACGGTCTCCGCGATCGGGGTGACGCTGTTCCTCGGCGGGTGGCATGGCCCGCAGTTCCAGGTCCTCCCGTGGCTTTGGCCGCTGCTGTGGTTCCTGGTGAAGCTCTATGTCGTCATCTACACCCTGATCTGGGTGCGAGCGACCGTCCCCAGGTTCCGGTACGACCGGCTGATGAACTTCGGGTGGAAGGTGCTCATCCCGCTCGGCCTCCTGTGGATCCTGATCACGGCGGCGGCGGTCGAGCTCCCCAAGATCTACAGCAGCGCTCGATCCGCGTTCATCATCTCGATGGGAACGATCGCCCTCCTGGCCTTCCTGGCTCCCATGCTCGCCGACGTCCGGAAGGGCCGAACCGAGCCTGCCCCGGAGGCTCGTCGATGATCGGCCGAGTGCTGCGGGCGGTGGGCAAAACCCTCCTGGGATTCACCGTCACGTTCCGGAACGTCTTCCGCCGCGACGTGACGAAGCAATATCCGAAGGAGGTTCCGCCCCTTCCGCCCCGGGCGCACGTCGGGCGACACCTCCTGAACCGGCACCCGAACGGCCTGGAGAAGTGCATCGGGTGCGAGCTGTGCGCGTGGGCGTGCCCGGCCGACGCGATCTACGTCCAGGGCGCGGACAACACCGAGGAGCGTCGGGTCTCGGCGGGGGAGCGCTTCGCCGAGGTGTACCAGATCAATTACTTGCGCTGCATCATGTGTGGACTCTGTGTCGAGGCTTGCCCCACCAGGGCATTGACCCTGACGAACAACTACGAGATGGCGTGGGAGACGCGCGAGGACGCCATCCTCGAGAAGTGGCAGCTTCTCAACCCGCCCCTTCCGCTGGGCACGGCGCCGGGGACCGAACAGGGCAAGTACAAGGCCGCTTTCGCCGGGGGGCCGCGTCGCCGGCGGGCCCGAGAGCAGGCGCGCTGATGGCCGACTGGATCGTCTTCTGGATCATCGCCCCGATCTCGGTGGTGTCGGGGGGAGCGATGGTGCTGGCCAGGAACGCGGTCCACGCGGCGCTCCTCCTGGTGGTCAACTTCTTCACCCTGGCCGTGTTCTTCCTGATCCTTGGTTCGCCATTCCTGTTCGTGGTCCAGATCATCGTGTACGCCGGCGCGATCATGGTGCTGTTCCTGTTCGTGATCATGCTGCTGGGCGTCGACCAGCCAGTTCCGTTGACCGAGCACATCAAGGGGCAGCGGTGGGTGGCTCTGCTACTTGGAGCGGCCCTGATCGCCGAAGTGGCGCTGGCCGTACGGCTGGGCATCGGGTACAGCCAGGGCAAGCTTCCGGATTTCACCGCGGTCAACCAGGGCGGGAACGTGGAGGCTCTGGCCCGGGTGCTCTTCAACACGTACTTCTTCCCCTTCGAGGTCACCTCGATCCTGCTCATCGTGGCGGCCATCGGGGCGATGCTGCACGGCCGCCAAAAGATCCAGAACGAGGAGACGATCGACGCCGACGCCGCCGCCGAAGCGGAGGAGCCCGTGGAGGTGGCGCCGTGAGGACGCCCATCGCCTACTTCGTGCTCCTCTCCGCGATCCTGTTCACCATCGGCACCATCGGCGTCCTGGTCCGCCGGAACGCGCTGATCATCTTCATGTCGATCGAGCTCCAGCTGAACGCGGTCAACCTGGCGCTGGTCGCGTTCTCCCGTCAACACGGCAACCTGACCGGCCAGGCGCTGGCGTTCTTCTCCATGGTCGTCGCCGCGGCCGAAGTGGTGGTGGGGCTGGCCATCATCGTGTCGCTGTACCGAAAGCGCCGGAGCGCCGACGTCGACGACGCAAGCCTTCTTCGAGGATGATCGCCGCCGCCACGGCCCAGGGCCTGCACCGCCCCTCAACCCTCGTCGTGGCGATGATTCCCGCCCTGCCCCTGGCCGGGGCGGCCATCCTCCTGCTCACCGGACGGCGATGGCGCGGATGGTGGGCCGGCTGGCTCGGGGTCGGAACGATCGCGGGATCTTTCGTCCTCTCCCTCGTGACGTTGGCGGGCTTCGTGCAGAACCCTGCCGAACATCGGGGCGGGTTCGTGGTGCATCTCTGGGACTGGGTACGGTCGGGGGCCTTCGGGGCGA
>JBKPGU010000089.1:0-5862 GCA_046729535.1 Actinomycetota bacterium | reverse complement strand
CGACTACCTGACGAAACCGTTCGACCTCGTTCTCCTCCGCGCACGGCTGAACGCGGGGCTCAGCAAGAAGCGGCTCCATGATCTGGAGCGAAGCCATCTGGAGGAGGTGACCGGGCTGAATCGGCGGCTCGAGGCTCGGATCGAGGAACAAATGGCAGAGTTGGTCCGCACCGGCGAACTCCGGCGGTTCCTCCCGCCGCAGGTGGCGGAGGGGCTGCTGTCCGGGGGCCTGGGGTCCGACGGGCTGGAGCGCCGCAAGGTCACCATGCTCTTCTCGGACATGGTGGGATTCACCGACCTCTCGGACAGCCTCGATCCGGAGGAGCTCGCCGAGGTGCTCGACGAATACCTCCGTGAGATGACCGCGGTCCTGATCTCGCACGGGGGGACGCTCGACAACTACATCGGCGACGGGATCATGGCCGTGTTCGGCGCCCCGAACCCCATGGAGGAGGAGGAGCAAGCCTGGGCGGCCGTACAGGCGGCTCTGGCGATGCAGGATCGATCGCGCCAGCTGGCGGCCCGGATCCGAACCCGGGGCATCCCGGCCGACCTCCAGATCCGGGTCGGGATCAACTCGGGGCACTGCATGGTCGGCGTCTTCGGAAGCGACGTGCTCCGCGCCTACAAGATCGTGGGGTTCGCCGTGAACGTCGCCGCCCGCCTGCAGACCGAAGCGGTGCCGGGAACGATCCTGGCTGGGTATCGAACCTACGCGTTGGTCCGGGACCGCGTCCGAGCCGAGCAACGGGAGCCACTCGCAGTGAAGGGGGCCGCCCGCCCCGTGGAGGCCTGGGAGATCCTCGGCCCCGCGAACGGCGCCTGAAATCCCGGTTCGATCACCGCCAGGCGCCCAGGATGGCACCCATCGCCACCTGCATGACCCCGGCCCTGCGCGAGGCGTAGCTCGCCGAGCGTGGCAACCGCCAGACTGTAGAGAGGAGCAAGCGACTCCCGAGACATCTCGATCGCCGACTTCAGCTCCTCCTCCCCCAACTCCCACTCTCCGGTCGCCACCAGGACTCCGCCGTAGAGGGTGCGGCAATACGTGTAGAGGAAAGGACAGCCGTAGCGCTCGGTGAAGCGGTCCGCCGCCCGGACCCATTGCACGGCGCGCTCGAACTCGGCGCAGCCGGCGCACGAGCTGATCATGTTGCAGCTCGTGTAGACGACGGTGTCGAAGTTGCTGCCCTCCCCTCCCAACGAGCCGGCCATCGCCTCGTCCAGCGCTGCGAGCCCTTCCTTCACCCGGCCCTGCTTGACGAGGGCGGCTCCGATCTCGGCCAGCGCGCAGAGCTCGAGATCGAGGTCGTGCGACTCCCGGGCGAAGTCCAGGGCAAGCCGGGCAAGCTGCTCGCCCTCGACGGGATCCCCCACCTCGCCTCCTCGCATGAGTGGCAGCCATCCCCGCATCTCGTCGACCTCGAACTCCTCCACCAGCCGCTCGGCGCGGGCGAGCCAGCCGGCGGAGGCCGCCGCGTTCCCGAGGTTCGCCCTGTAGTGGATGCAGAGGACCAGCGCACACTCTGCCGCTTGACCCGGGTCGGGGCGGCGCCGAAACTCAGCGTATGCCCTCTCACGGTGGGCGGCGGATTCTTTTATCTCCCCGAGCCACCAGAGCGCCTCTGCCAGGCCGACCATGGCCTCGCCGGTCTCCTGGAGTGTGAGAACTTCTCGAAACGCCTCTCTGGCGCGGGGCCAGTCGCCGACGGCCAGGGCATCACTTCCCGCCGCGGTCAGGCCGTCAGGGTCCCCGAGCACGTGGCAATGCTAGCGAGGGGTGGTCATCGTTCGTCGCATCGCGGGCGCTGCACCCGGAAGCTGGGGAAGGGCCGTCGGGCTGATGGGCTACTCAAGCACCGGTGCCGATGGGGGCCTTTCGTCGGAACATCGTGTGGCAGTCGCGGTTGGACACCGTCGCGCGGGCCAACTCGGGGCTGGTCGGGTTACGAAGGTCGGACTTGATGGCTTGGATGGCCGAGAGGATGGGCAACTCGACCTCACTCACTAAGGCAGGGGAGCCTTGGGTCAGGAGCGTTGCGACCCCAGCTTGCACCCGCAACAGCGCCGACCGCGCCGCGGCCAACCGATGGACCACCTCGCGTTGCAGGTTCGGGCCATTCGCGGTCGCCGGAACCCCAACCGTCCGAACCCGCGCCAGCATCTCATCCGTCAGCTCGAGGACGCCCTTGAGGTAGGCGCTCGCGCCCTTCAGGGACGGTGCCTGCGTCACAACCGACGACGCTTCGACCTCGATGAAGTTCTTCCAGGCCAGCACGGCGTTGCACACGACCGAGACATATCTCCCTGGCACCGGCCGATCTGGGGTGGGCGGTGAGCTCTTGCCGCCGCAAGCAGCCGCCACGGACATCACCGAGAGCACGACGATCCAAGGTGCCAGCCGGGAGCGCTTCACGTGGGACTGATCCGCCAAACGCTGCCGAAGGCGCGGTTCGACAACCAGACGGATCCGAACCCCACGCTGAGGCAGTCGCCACCCTGGCCCACGTACTGTTCCGTCACGGCCCCCGAATCGGCGTCGATACGCGTGAGAGGGGCCCCGGGCAAGCTCACCCATGCCGCCCCGAGACCCGCCGCGATGCAACCGCCGTCCCCGAACAACTGCGTGTCGATGGTGGCGACGACCTTGGCGGTGGCCGGATCGATGCGCGAAACCGTCCCATCCCCTTGGTTCAGGACCCAGATCGATCCCTCGCCGGCCGCAAGGAACCTCGGCTCGGGACCTACGGCGATCGTCGCGTCCGTCTTGTTGCGGGTCGGATCGACCCTGGCGACGGTGCCGGTGTCGTAGCCCGTGACCCACACAGACCCGAATCCGACCACAGCCGAGGTGGAGCCCTCCGGAATGGATACCTCGGCGACGATCTTGTTCGAGGCGGGGTCGATCCTGGAGAGAACCTTGTCCGCAGTGACCACCCATACACCGCCGGCCCCCGCAGCGATGAGGCCCTCGCCTTCACTCACGCCCTCGCTGTAGATATGGGCGTGGATCTGGGCGATCGCCCGGTTGGTCCTGGCGTCGATGCGGGTCACCACCTCATTCGCGCAACCGGGTGCCCAAACGGATCCGAAACCAGCAGCCAGCCCGTTGCAGGGGTCGTCGATATCGATCGCTGCGATCACTCGATTGGTGCGCGGATCGATCCGCTGGATCGACCTCTCGGCGTGATTCGCCACCCAGATCGAGCCGTATCCCGGCACCTGCCAGTCCGGGGCGAGCGGCCCTCCCCCGACCTCGATCTCGGCGGTCACCCGTGGACGAAGGGATTCGATCGGATGTCGAACCGCGACAAGCGGGTTCCCGGACGTGGGTGTTGGGGAGCCGACCTGCGTCGGAGGGGTTGAACTCCTGGTCGGCTGAGGCAACGGCGCCCCTGAGCAAGCGACCACAGTCATCGCCAGCGCAAGGGGAATCGCCAAGGCAGCCCTCCTGGGCCGCCCAGAGCCGAACCGGGTTCTTGGCGATCTAACCATCCCGGCAGAATGTACGCCACGGTCGGTCGGTGAGGTTTCAACGCCGCCATGGCCTCGGTGCATTGGTGCCCAATCTCGAAAGGCCTCCACCCTCGGGGTGTGGTGCGCAACGGAGACTAGGCTGGGTGCCGTCGTGATACCAACCGCGGATCGGGTGGTCGACGAGCTCAGGCGTTTGCTCCCGGAGGGCGCCGTGTCGGTCGCAGAAGCGACACGGACCCAGCACGGCACTGACGAGAGCTGGCATCTCCCGACGCCCCCGGATGCGGTGGTCTACCCGGCGTCGACCGAGGAGGTCGCAAGCGTCGTCCGGATCTGCGCTGCGAATCGAGCGCCGGTCATTGCCTTCGGCGCCGGCACCTCGTTGGAAGGCCACATCGCCGCTCTGAGAGGCGGCATCTCGCTCGACACGTCTCGCCTGGACCGAGTCCAGGAGGTCAACCTGGAGGACCTCGACTGCCTGGTGGGGGCCGGCGTCCACAGGGTGGCGCTCAATGAGCGCCTCCGCCGCGATGGGGTCTTTTTCCCAGTGGACCCGGGCGCCGACGCGACGGTCGGCGGAATGGCATCGACCCGGGCTTCGGGGACGACGACCGTTCGCTACGGCACCATGCGGGAGAACGTCCTCGGCCTGACCGTGGTCTTGGCGGATGGCCGGGTGATCAAGACCGGAAGCAGAGCCCGCAAGTCAAGCGCCGGTTACGACCTCACCCGACTGTTCGTCGGTGCGGAAGGAACGCTCGGGGTGATCACGGAGCTTCGGCTCCGCATCTACCCGGTGCCAGATGTGATCGCGGCAGCAGTTTGCAGCTTTCCAAGCGTGCACGACGCCGTGCAGGCCTCGATCGAATGCATCCAACTCGGCGTCCCTGTGGCTCGCATCGAACTGCTGAACCAAGTCCAGATGGCGGCGTGCAACCAGCGGTCCGACCTCGGTCTCCCCGAGCGCCCCACCCTGTTCATCGAGTTGCACGGGGGCGAGGCAGCGGTCAAGGAGTCAGCGGAGGCAGTCGAGACCCTCACCAAGTCTCACGAGGGAGCCGGCTTCGAGTGGACCACCGATCCGAAGGAGCGAGATCGACTCTGGGCCGCTCGCCATGAGGCCTATTACGCCGCGCTCGCGCTCCGACCGGGAGCGCGGGCGCTCACGACGGACGTCTGCGTGCCCATCTCGCGCTTGGCCGAATGCATCGCAGAGACCGAACTGGACCTCGCGCGCGAGCGAACTCCCGCTCCCATCGTCGGCCACGTTGGCGATGGAAATTTTCACGTGGTCTATCTGTTTGATCCCCTTGACGGAGCAGAACTCGCGAGGGCAAGGGGTTTCCACGAGAGGCTGGTGCACCGGGCCCTCGCCGGTGGCGGGACCTGCACCGGCGAGCACGGCATCGGTTATGGGAAGCTGGCCTTCATGGGTGAAGAGCATGGCGAAGCGGTCGGGACGATGGCCGCCATCAAGGCCGCCTTGGATCCTTACGGGATCATGAACCCGGGGAAGATCATCCCTACCGGGCCCTCGACCTCGTAGCTCTCGTCGGGGCCTCACATTGAGGCTCGCCTTACAGACTGGGGACTCTGACCCCCCACCTCGTCCAGGTGTGGCAAGTCCGATTGGGCTCGCCCCGCTCAACGGGCCCGGCAAATGCGAGCTTTTCTGCCGCTCCAGTCAGGAAGACGAGACGGGCGCGATGTTTTGGTTGAGCCGGAAGAAGTTATCCGGATCGTATTTGCGTTTGAGCGCCTCGAGCTGCTCGTACTTCGCCTCCCCGTACGCCTGACGAACCCGCGCCTCGCCCTCATCCATCAGGAAGTTGACGTACACGCTCGTGTGGTAGGGGGCGAGGGCAGTCCACAACCCATGTGCCCACTCCCGCTCCTCCTCGAAGCCCTTGGCAGTCTCGGTGTTTCCGTTGATGTTGAACGAGTGGCCGGCGTTTCGGCCGTTGAAGGCGGTCTCATCCTCGCCGACGCGCGCCACGGCCCCGCCCATCTGCCAGAGCCCCATGCTCGTCATCCGAGATTCGATCTGGCGACCGTGGTGCACCATGATGTCGATGATGTCGTTGTTGATTCCGGCTACGTCGCAGGAGCGGAAGTAGTACCACGACCCGTGTGGGAAAGCTGCGTCGTACATCTGCTGATGCGTGGCAAACGGCATGGGAGCGCACAGATCCAGGGCGGGAGAGAGGAACTCCTTGAGCGGGCGTACGACCTTCTCGCCCTCGTCGATAGAGCCCGAATAGACGCAAACGACCGAAACCACACGCTGGCCGACCAGATCGGGAGGCATAGCAAGGAGCGCTGGTGCCTTTCGTAGCACGACAAGCGTCATTAGCTCGTCGGGGCAGTCGGCGACCCAATCACGAT
>JBKPGU010000088.1:0-4156 GCA_046729535.1 Actinomycetota bacterium | reverse complement strand
CAGAACATTCCACCCGCTCCCGTCAGGACGGCCACGCTGGCCGAGGGGTCCGCATCGAAGCGCGCGAACGCCTCCACCAGCCCCTGGGCCGTGGGGGGATCGACCGCGTTCCTCACTGCCTGCCGGTCGATCGTCACGACGGCCACCGGACCATCGGCCTCGTAACGAACCGCGTCCATGACTCACTCCTTCCGTTCGCCGCGCATCGGCTGGACCCCGAGCGCACCCGCTACCCTGACGTGCGTGACCGGAGATTTCATCTTCGATCGGGCCACTCGGATCGAGGAGACGGCCGATGGGTGGCGGGTCGAGATCGGCCCGGAGTGGAACATCTTCGGCGTCCCGAACGGCGGGTACCTCGCGACGGTGTGCCTGGCCGGTGCGTCGCGGCTGGTTCCGCATCCGGACCTCCTGTCGGTCAGCGCCTATTACCCGAGCAAGACGGACGTTGGCGGAGCGCTGATCACGGCCGACCCGATCCGCATCGGCAAGCGAACATCCACGGCGGTGGCCCGGCTGGAACAGCAGGGCGAGGTCCGGCTGCACGCCACCGCCATCTACGGCGACCTGAGCGCGGCCCACGGTCCGACCCACATCTCCGAACCCCGCCCGGAATTCCCGCCGCCCGACCATTGCGTGAAGGCCGAAGACCCGGTGGCCCCCGAGTTCGTGAAGCAGTTCGACATGCGGCTGACGCCGGACACCGCGGGATGGGCGGCCGGCCATCCGGCGGGTCGGGCCGAGATGTGTGCCTGGGTTCGGTTCGTCGACGGCCGCCCCGCCGACGCGACTTCCCTCCCGCTGTTCGCCGACTGCTTGCCGCCGGCCATCTTCAACCTGATGCAGCCAGCGTGGACGCCGACGTTCGAGCTGACCGTGCACGTCCGGGCCCGGCCCGTTCCCGGCTGGCTGCAATGCCGGTTCGCCACGCGGTACCTCCAGGATGGATACCTGGAGGAGGACGGGGAGATATGGGACGGGTCCGGAACGCTCGTCGCGCTGTCCCGGCAGCTCGCCCAGGCCCGCACCTAGCGGCTGTACGCTGAGGCCGACAGACGGGGAGGTCGGTCCGGGCATGGGATTCAAGAAGGCGCGTCTGGGCCCTCGGCTGGTGGAGGCGGCCCGCTCGGGGAGCCGGTACCGGGACGCCCATGTCTTCCTCGGCGGGACCGGGGCCGTCGGAGGGACGGCACTGCTCCAGATGCTCTCGCTGTACGAGGAGATGTTCGCCACCCAGCCTCCTCTGACCGACGACGTCCCGATCCTGGTCGCCACCGGCACGACGTCTGACGAGATCGAAGCCTTCACCCGGCGGCTGTTCCGGTTCGTCGAATCCCGCCATGGGGCCCGGGCGACTCCGAAACGGATCCGTCGCGGCTACCTGACCCACAGCGGGGTGTTCGTGGCACTGGACCGGTTCGTCGTCACCGCCGTCCCGGGCCTGTCGGGGATCGCCCAGTCGCCTTCCGGGCAGCGAGCTGCGCTGGCGGACGAGTACCTCGCCTCGATCGGAACCTCGACGAAGGACGATGCCGACACCGTCTTCGCCGCGCTGGCGTCGGCGGTCTCGGCCGCCCGCCCGCTGTCCACGTTCCTGGGTGGGTACCGGAACGAAAACCTCGAGCGGCTGGGGATCGAGCGGCTGCGCTCGGTGACGATCGGCATCCCCATCCCGAGCTTGATCGCCTACCACCAGGGCGACCTGAACCTGCTGGCCGGACAGATCAGCGGCATCTCGGCAGACCACCTGGAGCGACTCAACGAACTGTTCATCCTGGCGATCCGGGACGACCTGGTGGCCGTGCAGCAGGAACTGACCGACACCCTGGTGGTGGCCCACACGACCGGCGTGGGGGGGATGTACGACGAAGCCGAACAGGGCCCGCCCGTCATCCGCATGGGCTTCTCGCACGCCGCGCTCGATCGTCGCGTGGGCGCCAAGGCCCGCTTCGCCGACCGGCTCACCGAGCTGTACAGCGCGGCCGGCGTCAAGCTCCTGGTCACCGCCGCGGCCATCGGCGTGGACGAGGTCCGGGTCCGCGAGCCCATCCCCCTCCACCGGGAGATCCGGTCGAAGCTCTTCGACGCGGACGTCGAGGTGTTCCCGGGGTCGAAGGCCTCGCAGCCGCCCGAATCGAGAGCGAGCAGGGCGGCCGGCCGGCCGGTGCCTGCCCGTCAGACCCTGCACGTGTTCCCGCCGCTCACCGTGCCTTTCGACGAGCCGCCCGACGGGCCGGTGTCATTCGAACGGGGGTCGGAGCTGGTGCCGGGGTACGCCATCCGGAGCGGCGAGAACGGGTTCTTCACCGTAGCCGACGCCGACTCCCTGTACCGGACGATGCGGGTTGCCTCGGCCAGCGAGCTGGGGCTGATGCTCGCCACCGTGGGCCTGCTGGGAGATGACCCCCGGTCGCCGTGGTTCCCGGGGAACGTGTGCTACTACGACGAGACCGACAACGCCCGCCAGGTGTTGGACTTCCTCGCCCAGCCTGCGCTCCGCCAGACCCAGCTCTCGGGGCTCGAGCCGATGAGCCTGCAGGACCTCGGCTCGGCCAAGCACCAGGCCGAGCTCCACACGCTGGGCATGCTCACGCTTCTCCACCGGCTCCGCAGCCTGGACGTCGACGCCATCGACCCCTACGTGGACCTGTCGCGGTTCGACGCCCGGTCGTTCTTCATCCACCACTCTCGGGAGCTCACCCTCGAGGACCTGGCCGCATGGGAGTTCGAACCGATGGCAGAGGACCTCCAGCGGCTGGCCTCGGCGGATGCGCCCGACGATCTGCTCCCCGTCACCGCCCCCCGACAGTACGACCTGTTCCCGCGGCGACGGGAAGCGGTGCTTCGACTCCTCGAAGAAGCGGTGCGGGCCGTGTGGATGGTCACGTCCCTGGGAAGCCCGATCCTGTACGAACGAGACGGCGAATCGTTCATCCGGTCCGGGTACTACGTGGCCCCGCTCGACCTCCTGGTCACCGAGCGGGATTCGGTGTACCAGTGGTTCCGGCGGGCTCACGCCGAAAGCGGCAACCCCTGCTCGTTCGAGGACTTCCGCGACTATCACGTGGCCGTCGGCGGGTTCGTCGACCTCCGCCCGCACGCCATCGCCTGCTCGGCCAAGTCGGACCGGGTGGACCTCACAGGGTTCGTCGCCCGGTTCCGGGACGAGGAGAAGCTCCGGGCCCACCTGTCGACGCTGGAGCCCTACAGCTTCTTCTCGACCTCGGGTCTGGTGGCCGTGCTGTACCGCCTGCGGGCGCTGTACGGCGCGTTGCGGGAAGCGATGATCGAGCTGGGTTCGCTGCAGGAATGGCGGTGGCAGATGCCGCGCGACGCGGGCGGCCGCATCCTGCTGGTTCCCGGCATCGCGGAATCGTTCCGCATGGTCTCCGAGGGCCTCGAGAAGACCACGGGGACAGAACGGCTCTCCGGTATCTGGGGCTACGAGCGTCGAGAGGTCCCCGATCGCCGCGATTCGATCCCAGGGCTCTAACGAAAGAGGGGGTCGTGGGCCACGACGTGGTGATCGTGGGCGGTGGGTCGGCAGGGTGCGCACTGGCCGCGCGCCTCAGCGAGGAGGCCGGCGTGCAGGTCCTGTTGCTGGAGGCCGGCCCTGATTACCCGACGATCGAGGCTCTTCCGCGGGAGATCGCCCTCGGCACCGAGCTCCCGGTGACGCACGATTGGGGTTTCCAGAGCGAGCCTGACGAGTTCGAACAAGTCCAGCCACTCCCACGGGGAAGGCTCATGGGGGGCTCCTCGGCGGTCAACGCCTGTTTCGCCCTCCGGGGTTCACCTGCCGACTACGACGGCTGGGCCGTCTTGGGCAACGGGGGGTGGTCTTTCGAGGACGTGCTCCCCTCGTTCACGGCGGCCGAGACCGACGCGGACTTCGGCCACGAACCGTGGCACGGGAATGCCGGCCCCTGCCCCATCCGGCGCTTCCCACCCGAGGAGCTCTCGCCTCTCCAGGCGGCGCTCGTCGAGGCCGCGGTGGCCTCCGACCATCCCCGGGTCGACGACCACAACCGGCCGTGGGCGGTGGGCGCCGGCCCGACTCCCATGAACCTGGCCGGTGGGTTCCGGATGAGCACCGCCATCACGTACCCCCGGGCGGCCAGGGGGCGCCCCAACCTCGAGATCCGCCCCGACGTGC
>JBKPGU010000087.1:0-3200 GCA_046729535.1 Actinomycetota bacterium | reverse complement strand
CTCCAGGATCTTGCGGCGTTCGGCGTAGATCACCTCGCGCTGCTTGTTCATCACCTCGTCGTACTTGAGGACGTTCTTGCGGATCTCGAAGTTGTGCTCCTCGACGTTTTTCTGAGCGGTCTCGATGGCCCTGGTCACCATCTTCGCGGTGATGGGTTCGTCCTCCGGCCACTTCAACCGGTCCATGATCCGGCCGATCCGGTCAGAGGCGAACAGCCGCATCAGGTCGTCCTCCAGGGAAAGGTAGAACAGGGACTCGCCCGGGTCGCCCTGGCGCCCGGAACGGCCGCGGAGCTGATTGTCGATGCGGCGGGACTCGTGTCGCTCGGTCCCCAACACGTACAGCCCGCCCAGCTCGACCACCTCGTCGTGCTCCTTGTCGGTCTGGGCCTTGAACTTCTCGTAGATCGGCCGGTACTCGGCCTCGTACTCCTCGCGTTCCTCCGGCGTCATCTCGAACAGCAAGTACCGATCGTTGTCCCAGTCGCGGGCCGCCATCTCCTGGCGGGCCAGGTATTCCGGGTTGCCGCCCAGCATGATGTCGACGCCACGGCCGGCCATGTTGGTGGCCACCGTCACCGACCCGATCCGGCCCGCCTGGGCGATGATCACCGCTTCCCGTTCGTGCTGCTTTGCGTTCAGGACGTTGTGGGGGACACCCCGCCGGTTCAGGTACCCGGCCAGCCGCTCGGACTTCTCGATGGATACCGTGCCCACCAGGACCGGCTGCCCTTTCTCGTGGCGCTGGGCCAGGTCCTCGGTCACCGCGCGCCACTTGGCGTCCTCGTTCTTGTAGACCTCGTCCTGCTGGTCCACGCGGATCATGTCCCGGTTGGTGGGGATCTCGACCACGCCGAGCTTGTACACCTCTTCGAACTCGCGGGCCTGGGTCCTGGCCGTACCGGTCATGCCGGCGAGCTTCTCGTACATGCGGAAGTAGTTCTGGATCGTGATCGTGGCGAGCGTCTGGTTCTCTTCCTTGATCCGGACGTTCTCCTTGGCTTCGATTGCCTGATGGAGGCCTTCGCTGTACCGCCTGCCCTCCAGGATCCGTCCGGTGAACTCGTCGACGATCTTCACCTCGCCTTGGGTAACCAGATAGTCGACGTCCCGCTTGTACAGCTCCTTCGCCCGGATGGCGTTGTACAGGTGGTGGACCAGCGGGGTATTGACGTGCTCGTAGAGGTTGTCGATGCCGAGCTCGCGTTCGACCTTCTCGATGCCAGGCTCGAGGACCGCCACGGTCCGCTTCTGCTCGTCGACCTCGTAGTCCACGTCGGACTTGAGGCGGGGCACCATCCGCGCGAACGTCACGTACCACTTGGCCGAGTCGGCCACCATGCCGCTGATGATCAGCGGGGTCCTGGCCTCGTCGATGAGGATGGAGTCCACCTCGTCGACGATGGCGTAGCCGTGTCCCCGCTGGACCATGTCCTCGATCCCCATGGCCATGTTGTCGCGGAGGTAGTCGAACCCCAACTCGTTGTTCGTCCCGTAGGTGATCTCGGCGTTGTAGGCGGGGCGGCGCTGTTCGGGAGTCATGTTCGACTGGATCAGGCCCACCGGTACGCCGAGCAACCGGAAGATCGGACCCATCCACTCCGAGTCGCGCTTCACCAGGTAATCGTTGGTCGAAACCATGTGGACGCCCTCGCCCGCAAGCGCGTTGAGGTAGGCCGGCATGGTCGAGACCAGGGTCTTTCCTTCACCTGTCTTCATCTCGGCGATGTTGCCCTGGTGCAGCACGGTGGCGCCCATCACCTGGACGTCGAAATGGCGCTGGCCGAGGGTTCGCCACGCCGCCTCCCGGACCAGGGCGAAGGCCTCCGGGAGCAGGTCGTCAAAGGTCTCGCCGTCGGCGAGGCGCTGCCGGAGCTGATCGGTGTACGCGCGGAGCTCGGCGTCGCCCAGCTCCTTGACCTCAGGCTCGAACGAATTGACGAGCTGGACGTAGTCCTCCAGACGCTTCAGCTTGCGTCCTTCGCCTATGCTTCCCAGCTTGTCCAGAACTGCCAATGGATTCTCCTAGCAACGAGCCGGGGGGTGTGTCTGGACTCCGATTATAGGGTCGCCCCCCGACGTGAACGCTGAGTGGCCCGCGGCCATTCCGCCCCCTTACGAGAGCTGCACCGGCAGGGTCCGCCCGAAGCGAGGCCGCGGGGCTCCCCCTCGGTACAGCCAAGCCCCTATTTGATCTCGAGGAGCTTCTCGCGCACGGCGTAGACGACCGCTTCCATCCGCGAGTGCAGGTGGAGCTTCTCCAGGATATTTCGGATGTGGTTCTTGACCGTGTTCTCGGAGATGAACAGCTCTTTGGCGATGTCCCGGTTGTTCAGGCCCTGGGCCACCAGCTTGAGGACCTCCATCTCCCGGTCGGTCAGGCGGGGGGCTGGAAGCTGCTGTCGCTCGTCGGCCCGCTTCGACATCGCGGCGAACTCCGTGAGGAGCTTGGCGGCCATCGACGGGGAGATCCGGGACTGGCCCTGCCACACGCTTCGGATGGCGTCGGCCACCTCGTCGATGGAGATCTCCTTCAACAGGTAGCCGGAAGCGCCGGCTTTGATGGCGTCGTAGAGATCGGCTTCCTCGTCGGAGATGGTGAGCATCAGGATCTTCACGTGCGGGAGGAGATCCTTGATCTGCTGCGTGGCCTCGATGCCGGACCGCCTGGGCATCCGGACGTCCATCAGGATGACATCAGGCATGAGCTCCTGGGCCTTGTCGACCGCCTCATGCCCGTCGCCGGCCTCGCCGACGACCTCGATGTCCTCCTCCTGCTTGAGGACCATCTGGAGTCCGCGCCGGAAGAGAGCGTGGTCGTCCACGATCAAGACGCGCAGGCCCTGCTCCACGATGGTGTTCGTTTTCCTGTTGGTCGCCTCAGAGGGCAACTGACCTCCAACCCCTCGTGTGAGCTCGCCCCTCGGCCAGTGGCCCGAACTACGTGCCTCGACCAGACTAGTTCTACGCCGAGATTCTACGCGATTGATCCCCCGTGTCGATGGCTACGGAGCTTGCCTCGATAGGTGGCGAACTGGCTTTCAAGCTTCTCGATGACCTGATCGAGCGCCGAATCGACGTCGTGCCCAGACCCCTGAGCCCGGAACACGTGCCGGGGCGTGTCGCAGGTGACCTCTATGTGATGACTGCCCCCCAGCCTGGGGTTGCGTTCGATGATCTCGACTTCCAGTCGTGTGACC
>JBKPGU010000086.1:0-2760 GCA_046729535.1 Actinomycetota bacterium | reverse complement strand
TGCCCAGGGCGGTCTCCTCCACCTTCCCGAGGGAGGCGTCCACGGCCGCCTGATCGCGGCCGGCCCGCCACGCGCCGAGACGCTCTCGCTGTGAGCGAACCTCCTCCTCGTCGATCCGCTGGAGCTCCGGGGGGACCTCCGTCTCCTCCACGTACCGGTTCAGGCCGACGACCACGCGTTGCCCCGACTCGACGCCCTCCTGGATCCGGTAGGCCGACTCGTGGATCTCCTGCTGGATCCATCCGGCCTCGATGGCGGCGACGGCACCGCCCATCCCGTCGATCTTCTCGATGTACTCGAAGGCCCGGGTCTCGATCTCGTTCGTCAGCGACTCGATGAAATACGACCCGCCCAAGGGGTCCACCGTGTCCGTCACTCCGCTCTCATACCCGATGACCTGCTGGGTTCGAAGGGCGATCCGTGCGGCTCGCTCGGTCGGAAGGGCCAAGGCTTCGTCGAAGGAGTTGGTGTGCAGCGACTGGGTGCCGCCGAACACCGCGGCCAGCGCCTCCAGGGCCGTGCGCACGATGTTGTTCTCCGGCTGCTGCGCGGTGAGCGTCGCGCCTCCCGTCTGGGTGTGGAACCGCAGCATCGCGCTTCGCGGGTCCGACGACCCGAACCGCTCCTCGACGATCCTCGCCCACATCCGTCGAGCGGCCCGGAACTTCGCCACCTCCTCCAGGAAGTTCATGTGGCAGGCGAAGAAGAAGGACACGCGGGGGGCGAAGTCGTCGATCTCCAGGCCGGCGTCCAGGGCAGCCTGGACGTACGCGATGGCGTCGGCCAGGGTGAAGGCCACCTCCTGAACGGCGGTGGCCCCCGCCTCCCGGATGTGGTAGCCGGAGACCGAGATGGTGTTCCACTTCGGCAGCCGCTCGTGGCAGTACGCGAACAGGTCGGTGATCAGCCGCATCGATGGCTTGGGCGGATAGATGTAGGTTCCGCGGGCCGCGTACTCCTTGAGGATGTCGTTCTGCACAGTGCCCCCGACCGACGCCGCCAGGACGCCCTGCTCCTCGGCCACCAGCTCGTAGAGCAGCAGCAGGATGGCCGCCGTGGCGTTGATCGTCATCGACGTCGTGACCTTATCCAGGGGGATGCCGGCAAGCAGCGTGCGCATGTCGTCCAGCGAATCGATGGCCACGCCCGTCTTGCCGACCTCTCCCTCCGCTCGGGGATGGTCCGAGTCGAAGCCCATCTGGGTGGGCAGGTCGAAGGCGATCGAAAGACCGGTCTGCCCGTGGTCCAGCAGGTAGCGGAACCGGGCGTTCGTCTCCTTGGCCGAACCCATCCCGGCGTACTGGCGCATCGTCCAGAGGCGCCCTCGATACATGTTCGGGTAGATGCCTCTGGTGAAGGGGGGTTCGCCGGGGGTCCCGAGGTCGCGGCCCGGGTCGGATCCCTCCAGGTCCTGCGGCCCGTAGACGGGCTTGATCTCGATCCCGGCATCGGTCCGGCGCGTCTCCTCGGTCACGCTCGAAGCGTAGCGAGTTCCCGCAACCGTCGGCTTGGCCGAACCGGGGGTGTTATCTCCCGTCAGGCTGAAGGATCGCCAGTACCTCATCGTGGAGGAGCGCATTTGTGGACAGGGCGCTGCCGCCCTCGGCCGTGGCTCGCCCGGACAGGTCGGTGAACCGCCCCCCCGCCTCCTCCAGGATGAGCTTGGGAGCGGCGAGGTCCCACAGGTTGACTTCCATCTCCACGGCGACGTCGGCGCTGCCTTCGGCGACCAGCATGTGCATCCAGAAGTCGCCGAAGCCTCGAACGCGCCAGCAGCGCGACGCCAGCTCCATGAACCGATCGAGCAGCCCGTACTTGCGCCACGTCCGGATGCCGCCGAAGGTGAGCTGTACGTCCTCCAGGCGCTCCACCTTGGACACCGAGATCGGGCGGCCGTCGGCGAACGCCCCCCGGCCTCGGACCGCCCACCACCGGCGACCGAGAGCCGGGGCCGACGCCACCCCAACCGTCACCTCACCTTCGCGCTCCAGCGCGATGAGCGTGGCCCACACCGGGATGCCCCGGACGTAGTTCTTTGTCCCGTCGATGGGATCGACGATCCACCGACATCCTCCGGGCGGAGCCGTGCCCTCCTTTGCCGCGGCCACGTTCGAGCCCGCGCCGAACTCCTCGCCCAGCACTGCGTCGCCAGGGCGCTGCGTCGCCACCCGCTCCCGGATGGCTTGCTCCACCGCGCGGTCGGCCTCGCTGACGGGCGTCATGTCCGGCTTCGTGTCGACCACCAGATCGGCCGCGCGGAACCGAGGAAGCGAGATCGAATCGGCAAGGTCCGCCAGCTCGAGCGCGAAGGCCAAATCGGGGTGCATCGGGCCGAGCCTACCGGCTCCGCAATCGAGCGCCCGAGATCCGTAGACAATGTCCGCTCCCAGCGAGGAGGCCCCCGGCCCGGCGAACCGTCGGCCGGACTCTGGCTGGGAGCGATCCGGGGTCGGCGTCGCCCTGATCCTTCTCACGGTAGGGTTGATGGCGGCGTTCGGTGCGCGAGTGCCGTCCGCCGCCTGATCCGTCCTCACCGACCACGGAAGGAAGGGTTCCGCCATGGACATCACCGACCCCACGATCGAGGACTACATCCGCGGACTCCTGGCCCGCCACGACGAACCCGTTCTGCTCGAGATGGAGAAGGAAGGGAAGGAGCGGAACTTCCCCATCGTCGGGCGGATGGTCGGCGTGGTCCTCGAGATCCTGGCCCGGTCGATCGGGGCCGGGCGGGTGATCGAGCTGGGATCGGGTTACGGG
>JBKPGU010000085.1:0-6067 GCA_046729535.1 Actinomycetota bacterium | reverse complement strand
TGCAGCGTGGGTCCGTGTATCTCGTCCCGCTCGTCGAGTCGCTGGCGCTGCCCCCGAGCGTGCGCGGGCGCTCCAACCCGAAATCCACGACCGGACGCCTCGACGTCTTCACGCGCGTCGTCACCGACGGCACGCCGCGCTTCGACGAGATTGCGCCCGGCTATCACGGCTCGCTCTATCTCGAGGTCTCGCCGCAATCGTTTCCGGTGCGCGTGTACGCCGGCGTGTCGCTCAACCAGCTGCGGCTGCTGGAAGGGCCCACCTCGATGTCCGACGCCGCGCTCGCCGGCCTCTACCGGCAGACGCCGCTGCTATACGACGACGACGACCGGCCGCTGCCGCTCGAGCGGGTCGTCTTCAACGAGGGCCTCTGCATGGGGATCGACCTCTCGGGCCGCACGACGGGCGGCGTCATCGGCTACCGCGCCCATCCCAATCCACCCGCCGTGGATCTGGCGCGCGTCGGTCATTACGACCCCACCGAATTCTGGGAGCCGATCAAGGCACCGGTTCGCGATGGCTACATCCTCGAGGCCAATCGCTTCTATATCCTCGTGTCCAAGGAGCGCATCCGCGTGCCGGCCGAGTTCGCCGCCGAGATGGTCGTCTACGACGCAGGGGCGGGCGAGATCCGCACCCACTACGCGGGATTCTTCGACCCCGGCTTCGGATTCGACGCCGGGGACGCCTTCCACGGGTCACGGGCCGCGCTGGAGGTCCGTGCGCACGACGTCCCGTTCATGATCGAGCACCGGCAGCGCGTCTGTAAGTTGACCTTCGAACGGATGGCCGAGGCCCCGAAGGTTCTGTACGGCGAGTCCATCGGATCGTCCTACCAGGGCCAGACGGACACGCTGGGGAAGCACTTCAAAAGGGTTCAGCCGCCCGCGAGGGAAGCGTCGAAACACGCCGACGAGCGACCAGAGGACCCTGTTCTGTTCGACGACGAGGCCTCCCGCGCCGGCGGGTGATCAGAGGGTTTCGCTTCGACCTAGGGCGCAAGCCTGAAAGGTGGGTACTTGTCGGTGACCAGCACGAACGCGTAGCCGACCACACGGGCACCCCACCGGATGACGCCCTGCACGAAATCGAACAGGCCCCTCGGATACCGCCCGGTGAACAAGATGGCGAACCAGGCGATGATCACCACCACGATGGCGGCGATCCACAGGAAGGCCAGCACGATGTAATGCGGGATCGCCAAGAACCACTTCACCAGCGGCAACCATCGGTTCAGGTCGCGGCCGGCATCGGGGGAGGGATATTGGAGGTGGACGGCCTGCTCCTGGTCGGTCGCGGGATAGCGGTCGTCCATGAGGAGGAGGTAGGCAACGACCCGATTGGTGAGCCGCTGAAGCTCCAGGTTCCACTCGAACCACCACACGGGGTACTTGCGACGAAACAGGATCATCAGGAGCGGCCCGAAGAATAGCAGGCCCCCAGCACCGGATATCGCGATCGTGGCCTTGTTCGAGGAGGCCTGGACCCACGTGGAGCCGGACACACTGCCGAGCACGATCAGGATCGGGATGGCCACGAAGATCCGGAACGCCGTGGTCAGCCTGTTGAGGGACCGATCGGGGTAGTCGACCGAGAACTGCACCGGGTACGTGCCCTCCTGCATCGCCATGGCTCCCCCTTCTCAGAAGTTGGGTGCGGCACTATTCCACGTCGTCGGGCGGGCCCTACGCAAGGAGACGCCTATACCTGACCCGAGTGCCCACCCGACCAGCGGCCGGCCCGCGGCATGGTTGACCTTTGCAGTGACGCCGCCCTGCTTCGGGTGTGATGCACGTCGTTCCAACGCCACGTCCTGTAGCTGTCGTCCTCGACCGTCGCCCGGCTCTCCTGACAACCTTGAGACCGAAGGGCGTTGCGGCGGTCCCACGGTCTATACGGTCGGCGCAGGGGCGGACGTGTCGTTCTGCCAGAGACCGAACTCGTTCCCCACGGTGTCCTTGCAGGCAGCGAACCAACCCATGCCGGGAACCGAGCCGGGGTCGCCGGCTTCGCCACCAAGCTCCTTGACTCGGGCGACGCCGGCGTTGATGTCGTCGACGTCGAAATAGGGACGGATCCCACGCTTGCCGGGCTCCATGTTTGTGAGCGCCGCCCCCGCCTGATCACTGATCCTCGTCATGTGGTACTCGAACGGGCCGGGGAACGCCTGGAACTGCCACCCGAAGAGTCCACTCCAGAACTCGCGTCCCTTCGCGATGTCGTCCGCGGGGATCTCGAAGTGCACCGGCTGGCCGGGCATGATTCCTCCTCTCATTCTGGCTGTCGGGACTCTCGGTTGGGTTGGTTAGTGTCCTGCTCTCGAAACTGCACTCCGAGAACGATAACGGTCCCTGAGCCACCCTTCCACAGCTCGGGTCGCCCGAGCTCACGGCTCACGGCCGAACGGGCTCCCGGGTTAGCGCATGGCTTTTGCCTTGAGTTGCTGGTACTCGGCGATCGTGATCTGGCCGTCCCCGCAGAGCCTCGCCAGCCTTGCGATCTCGCGGTGGATGTTTCACTCGGGTGTTCGCGGGATGCGGGTCTTTGAAACAGGCCTGATGGCGGCGGACCGCCGCCGCGATCTTCCCGCGGAGGCTGGCGCGCTACTTCAGCCCACGCCCTTGGTCTCTTCCTCCAGCTTGCTGAGGTCAATCGCGGTGCCCAACGCACGCAGGATGTTGCCCGCCGCTGAGGTGACGCGGGGGGAGCCGACGATGGGCGCGACCGCCGCCAACACGCCGCGGATCTGCTCGACATCGATCCCCGCGTCCGCCGCCGCTCCCAGGTTCAGGAGAAACGACATCGGACCCGCGTCAACCGCTATGAGTGCGGCAAGGCGAACGAGCATCAACGTCTCCGTATCGAGCGTCGACGTCTCCAGCGATTCGGCGTTCATGCTGGCCAGCAGATCAAGGACAGGGGTATCGGATCCGTCCGTTTTCTTCGCCACGCTTCCCTCCTTCTTCGACCGCGGGCGCCTCAGTTCTCTTGCTTCCCAGGCGTTTCGTCGTGGGATGGGCCCGGTCAGCCGTTCGTCACGCCCGCACGATGTCCCGGCCGTGTGCCGTCACCGCCCAGATCACGGCGATGTCCAACGCGATGATCACGATCGACCAGACGGGGAAGTAGGGGATCGCCATGAAGTTGCCCACCAGGCTCAGCACGGCGACCGCGGCGGCGACGATTCGGGCCACGACTGAGCCCGAGAACAGGAAGAAGCCGGCAAGGGCGACGAGGACGCCAAGGCCGAGATGGATCCATCCCCACGTCGTGACGTCGAACGCGTAGGTGTAGTTCGGTCCCACGACGAAGAACTCATCGTTGATGAGCGCAGCGATGCCCCACAGTGCGTGGAGGATCCCGATCGTGATCATCGTGACACCGGCGAAGACCGTGAAGCCAACGGCCCAAGCGCTCGACCGCTCCATGCTCATTCCCCCTCCTGATCTCCGACCCGCACGTATGGACTCCGCTCGGTCGCCATGGTGGCCTCCAGAGCCGTGTCGAGAATCATGAAGACCGCGATGTCCGCCAGTCCTCACCCGAGGACAGATTCACCCGGGTGAGTCAGCCCGGGCGAGTTAGAGCAGCCCCTCCTCCCGAGCGCGGCGGATGGCCTCGGCGCGGGAGAACGCCGTGAGCTTTTGATAGATCGACTTGGTATGGGAGTGGACGGTGTTGAACGAAAGGTAGAGCGTCTTGGCGATCTCGCGCTTCGACAGGCCCTTGTCAAGCAGTCGAAGCACCTCAAGTTCTCGTTCGGTCAACGACCCGTCTCCCGAGACGCGCCGATAGCTGGGGGTGAGGCTCTTGGCAGCTCGCTCGAGGTCGTCACCGAGGATTCCGGGGTCAGAACAGTTGTCGATGATCGCTCGCGCCTCGTCCAAGAGTTCCCGAGCCTCGATCGACGCCCCGCGCGCACGGCGCACGGGTGCAAGAGCGATGAGCAATTTGGCCAGAAGAAGCGGCGGCGCGGTCGACCGCATTCGCTCCACCGACGGATCCAGCAGATCGGCCGCTTCGTCGATCCTTCCTTGCCTCGCTCGGACGGCCCCAAGCATCGCGTAGCCGAAGTCGGCGCCCGGCGTGCCGATCAGGTCGTGCGACTCGACGATACCGATACCGGCCAACGCCCACTCTTCGGCTTCCGCGACTCGGTCCTCTTGGAGTCCGGCCCACGCGAGCAGGCTGCGGGCCCCGAACGCGTCCAGCCACTGCTCCATCATGGGGGCCTGCCTCGCAGCTCGCTCCAGGTACGGTCTCGCCTCTGCGGGCTCGCCCGAGAGCAACAAGGCCCATCCGAGTTGCACGTGGGTCGTGACCTCCCACATCGACCTGCTGTGCCCCTCCATGTCGAATGCCTTCCGGGCGGCGTTCAGCATCCCGCCGACGTCACCTCGGGGAGCGCTTGCCCGAACCAGCGCTGCGCTCGCCTCGACCGAGGACGACCCGTCGGGCAGTGGCCCCTCGTATCCTGCGCGAAGGGCGTTCTCCAACGCGAGGTCGGCCTCTTGGTACCGATTCTGGAAGTTCCTGACCCATGACTCGACGACCGAGAGACGGGCGTCGGACATGACGTCCGCTCGATCGAACCCGGCGATCCATCCTGCGATCGTCGCCAGGCCCCCCCATTCGAGGGTCTTCACGTAGTTCTCGCTGACGAGGCGAGTGGCAGCTTCCGTTTCTCCGGCTTCGAGCGCGTGGCGGATCGCTTCCGTCGTGTAGCCCGCCCGGGCCAGCCAGGCTGACGCGCGACGATGTAGCTCCGGCACGTGATCCGCATCCCGTCGAAGCAACTCGTCCCGGAGCCCTTCACGGAAGAGGCGGTGATACCGGTACCACTCGCGTCGATCTTCAAGAGGGACGAGGAAGAGATTCGCGTGTTCGAGCTGTTGCAAGCGCTCGGCCGAGTCTCCCGAGCCGGTCAATGCATCGCACAAGGCAGCCGACATCCGGTCGAGGATCGAAGTTTGGAGCAACCATTCACGCGTGGAATCGTCAAGACCTTCGACCACTACCTCCGTCATGTAATCGACGACGTGACGGCTGGACCCTCGGAAGTGGCGGACGAAGGCCTCCCGGTCCTGGACACCTCGCGTGGAGAGGTACGCGAGATAGAGCCCGGCCGGCCATCCCTCGGTGCGGTCCCAAAGCGTCCTGATCGCCTCCGGGCTGAGGCCCAACCGGAGCCCGGTGTTCAGGAACGTATTGGTCTCCTCGGGCGAGAAGCTGAGGTCACTGACTCGCAATTCCTCGAGGTCCGCTCGCACACGAAGCCGCGCCACCGGGATCGCAGGGTCCGAACGTGACGAGAGGGCGATCGTCATGTTCTCCGGCTGACGTTCGAGAAGAAGGGCGATCGCGGCGAGAACCTCGGGATTGGAGATCCAGTGGCAGTCCTCCAGGACCAGTACCATCTGGGATCCCATCGCCTCGATGTCGTTGAGCATCTCCGGCAGGGCCTTCCTCCCGATGTCGCTCGGGGGAGCAGTGACTTCCGCGTTCTCGCCCGTAAGCGCAGACGTCGCTGATCGGATCGCCAACTTGACGTAGCTCCAAAACACGACCGGATCGTTGTCGCCGTCGTCAAGGGAGAGCCACGCGAAGGGGCGTTCATCGAGCTGGTTCCACCGAGCCAGAAGCGTGGTCTTGCCGAAGCCCGGCGGAGCGACGACGAGGACGACGCCATTGTGGGAGTTAAGTCGCTGCAGGAGGCCACGACGATCGATGTGAACAGCACCTAGAAGGGGCGCGTGCAGCTTTGCCCCGAAACGGGCCGCCGCGGGGAACATTCGATCAGACGGCCGGCCGCCGCCCGGATCACGCGGCGACTTAGTCACCATAATGTCGCACGAGAAATCACCAAGGGCAAATTCATATGGCTCGCATTGGGTTGCATCACCCGGGTGACACGCTCTGACGGGCGATGAAACCTTAGCGGACGCTGTGGAGAATGAGTAATCGTGTCCACATCGCCTGCTCACCGCGCGAAGCGCGGCGTGCCCTACCGAATCGTCGTCAAGGGCAACATACGATCCTCTTTCGTCGGTCCCCTCGAGGGCATGAC
>JBKPGU010000084.1:0-2297 GCA_046729535.1 Actinomycetota bacterium | reverse complement strand
CGACAGCCGGGTCCACGTGGCGATGGTGCTGGGGGAGGTGGGCGACGGCGAGCGGATCCTGGTTCGGGTCCACTCCGAGTGCCTCACCGGAGATGTCTTCCACTCGCTGCGATGCGACTGTGGCAGCCAGCTCCAGTCGGCCATCGACCAGATCGGGGGGGAAGGCCGCGGAGTGATCCTGTACATCCGCGGGCACGAGGGTCGGGCCATCGGGCTGGCCCACAAGCTCCGGGCCTATGAGCTCCAGGAGTCCGGCCGCGACACGGTCGAGGCCAACGTGGAACTGGGGTTCGCTCCCGATCCCCGTGACTACGGCCTCGGCGCCCAGATCCTCTATGACCTCGGCGTTCGGAGCATGCGCCTGCTCACGAACAACCCGTCGAAGCGAGCCGGGCTCGAGGGCTACGGCCTGTCCATCGTGGAGCGGGTCCCGTTGGAGACCAAGCCGACTCCGGAGAACCTCAGATACCTCCAAGCGAAGCGGGAGAAGCTCGGACACCTGCTGGAGAATCTGGAGGAGGCGCCGGCCCAGGCCGTGGTCGTCGATCCGAACACACCCCTGACGGCAACCGACGGAGGGCTGTCGTGAAAGAGGCGCGAGGTTCGTTCGACGTTCGCGGGAGCCGGTTCGCCATCGTCGCTTCGCAGTTCAACGAGATCGTGGTGGGCAAGCTGGTCGAAGGCGCGTTGGCATGCTTCCGGGCCCACGTTGTAACCGAGGACGACCTGTTCGTGGCGTGGGTCCCCGGGGCGTTCGAGATCCCGCTGGCGGCTAAACACCTCGCCTCGACCGGCGGGTACGACGCCGTGGTCTGTCTGGGAGCCGTGGTCCGGGGCGAGACGCCGCACTTCGACTATGTGGCCGGAGAGTGTGCCCGGGGCGTCCAGCAGGTGGGGCTGGAGACCGGCGTGCCGATGGCGTTCGGCGTGCTGACGACGGAGACCATGGCCCAGGCGCTCGACCGGGCAGGGGGAAAGCACGGGAACAAGGGATGGGATGCGGCGATGGCGGCCATGCAGATGTCGAGCGTCCTGACCCAGCTTCCGAAGGAGGAATGAACGCGCAGTGATCGTCGACAAGCCGTGGGGAAAGGTCACCACGTACGCCCTCAACCAGCCCTCATCGGTTCGGGTGATCACCATCGAACCCGGTCAAGAGACCAGCGAGCACTACCACCAGCTCCGCGACGAGATGTGGGTGGTCCTGGACCCCGGTCTGATCATCCAGATCGGGAATCGGCAGGTTGAGGCCCAGCCTGGCGACGAGTTCGTCGTGGCGTCCGAGGAGCCTCATCGCATCCAGAACAAGGGCGAACGGCGAGGCCGGGTGCTCGAGGTGGCCCACGGCTACACCACCGAGGACGACACGTTCCGCCTCCAGGACGACTACGGAAGGCCGCTCGAACCTGAGTGGTGACGCCTCGTCGGGCCCGCCTTCGGAGGTCGACAAAATCCATTGCCCGTGGTTGGGCTGCATGCTACGCTCCGCGCCGCTGGAGGCGGGGCCCTCCCGCCGCGGTAGCTGAGGAGGTAACTAGGTTGACGCAAGGGACAGTGAAGTGGTTCAGCAACGAGAAGGGCTACGGCTTCATCGCTCGTCCCGACGGGGACGACGTGTTCGTTCACTTCTCGGCGATCGTCGGTGAGGGCTACCGCACGTTGACCGAAGGTCAAACGGTCGAGTTCGACATCGTAGAGGGACCGAAGGGAAAGCAGGCTGCGAACGTCAAGCCGGCTTGACCTGCGTCTCGCACGTTCCGGAACGGGCTCCTCAGGGGCCCGTTCCTTGCTCTCTCGACGACTTCCCGGCCCCCTCCTATACTCCCCGGTGAATGCGAAGTGTTTTCTATCCTTGAGCGCCGCTCGGCGCAGTCCTTTCCGGAGGTGATGCGGGGTATCCGTTGATTCGCGCGTGAACGACAGGATCCGGGCCCCGCAGGTCCGGCTGGTTGGCGCCGACGGCCAACAGATCGGCATCGTCTCGATCCAGGACGCGTTGCAGCGTGCCCAAGAACTCGACCTCGACCTGGTCGAGGTCGCACCGCAGGCGAACCCCCCGGTGTGCCGGATCATGGACTATGGCAAGTTCAAGTACGAGCGTGACGTCCGCCAGAAGGAAGCCAGGAAGCGCCAGGTCCGGGTCGAGGTCAAAGAGATGAAGATGCGGCCGAAGATCGACCCGCACGACTATGCCACCAAGAAGGGCCACATCGTGCGGTTCCTCAAGCAGGGCGCACGGGTGAAGGTCACCATCATGTTCCGAGGCCGGGAGATGGCCCACACGGAGCTGGGGCGGA
>JBKPGU010000083.1:0-5154 GCA_046729535.1 Actinomycetota bacterium | reverse complement strand
GCCGTTCTGGGAGGACCTGGATGCGCACCCGGAAGTCGCGGCCGTGACGGATCAACGACGCGAAGACGTACACGCCCAGCACGAGCAACGTCACGCCAACGATGCGGGTCATCACGTTGTCCACGCTCTCGGGGAGCCGCTCGCCGGCCAGGATGGCCACGATCCCCAAGATCAGGACCACCAACGCGTGGCCCAGGGCGTACAGGGTTCCGAAGACCATCGATCGGCGCCGCTCGTCCTGCGAGCTGGTGATGTCGGTGATGGCTGCGATGTGATCCCAGTCGATGCCGTGCCGGAAACCGAACCCCAGGGCCGCCACGACCACCCCGAACCGGAAGCCCTTCTCGGCGACGGCGGCGATCAGCTCCACCGGTGGCCTCGGTCAGTTCGGCGACAGACGGCTGCAGCGGGCGCACAGGCCGGAGATGGCGAAATGGGTGAGGTCGGGTGTGAACCCGTGGTGCCGGCCGATGAGGCTCTTCAATTGCTTCGCTTCATCGAGCGAGAGCGAGTCCTGAGCGCCGCAGTTGGAGCAGGCGAGATGGACGTGATCGCTCTCCGCCTTCCGGTGGTACTCGGCGCCGGATTCCAGGTGGGCGTGCGAAAGAATGCCCAGCTCCTCCAGGAGATCGAGGGTCCGATAGACCGTGGACGGATTGACGCCGGGGACACGTTCGCGAACGCGCCGGGCCACCGCGGTGGGGCTGATGTGTCCCCGGACCCCCATCACCTCGGCGACGATGGCCCTTCGCTGCGGCGTCATGCGCAGGCCGTGCGACCTCAGCAGGTCGAGAAGCGATTCCGATGAAGTCGGCGCCATGACGGCACTCTAGCACCACGTTGCAATTGCGAGTCATTGCAACTAGTCCAGGGCCGATCCGGTTGCCCCCTTCGGCTTGGGTCGATCAGACATAACGGCCGGCGCCGCCGGCCACGTCGATGGATGCACCGGTCACGTACGCGGCGCGCTCGCTGACCAGGAAGGCAACGACCGCAGCCACCTCGTCCGGCCGCCCGAACCGGCCCAATGGGATCTGTTCGCCTGCCAGCTTCCGGAAGAACTCGTCCTCGGGGACGTCGGGGGCCTGCTTCCGATGGATGTTCCGCCAGTTCGAGGTCAGGACCGACCCGATGTTCACGCTGTTGACGAGGATGTTCTCCGGCCCCAGCTCGATGGCGAGGGCCTTGCTGAGGGAGATGCAGGCCGCCCGGTTCACCGACGTGGCGAACAGCTTCGGATCCGGGGATCTGCCGAGGATCGCATTGATGTTGACGATCCGGCCCCCGCCCCGCGCCCGCATGTGAGGAAGGACCTGCCGAGTGAACCGGATCATCGAGAACAATTTGACGTCGAGGTCGGCTTGCCAGTCCTGGTCGGTCAGGCTCACGAAATCGCCGGGATGCGCCCGTCCGGCGTTGTTCACCAGGATGTCGACGCCGTCGAGCGCATGTGCGGAACTCGCCACGAAATCACGGATGTCGCGCTCGATCGTCACGTCGGCAACCTGGGCGTGAACGGCCACTCCGAAGGAGCGGAACTCCTCGGCAGCGGTCTGCAGCGCTTGCTCGTTCCGAGCGCAGACGCCCAGATCCACCCCTTCCGCGGCGAACTCGGCGGCGATGGCCTGCCCCAGCCCGCGGGAAGCTCCTGTGACGATGGCCTTCTTCCCCTTGAGACCGAGGTCCAATGGAGCGCCTCCTTCGGGGAGGCACCATAGCAAGGAGCCGCCCCCGGAGGGACGGCTCCCTGCTTCAGCGGACGGTCGTCGATGCGAGGGGGGGTTCGGAGGTCCGGCGAACCGCCCGTCGTTTCGTTCAATGCCCAGTCTGCCACGGGGCAAACATCTGTGCAGACGATTTTCGGTTGCTGTGTACGTATCCGTACCGAGGGGGTGGCTGACGCGCGGGGGGCCTGACCGCGCCTCGAATACACTGTGGCCCCCCACGTTCCCAAGGAGGCCTTCATGGGAGAGTTCGTCCGGCTCGAGGTGGAGGACGGGGTCGGGACCATCCGCTTGGACCGCCCCAAGATGAACGCCATCAACGACGAACTGACCCGAGACCTCGCGGAGGCCACCCGAGAGGCCGGCGAACGGGAGGACGTCGGAGCAGTCGTCGTCTGGGGCGGGGAGCGCATCTTCGCCGCGGGGGCCGACGTGCACATGATGGTCGACATGGACCCCCGCCAGGCCAAGCCGATGATCGCCTCGCTCCAGGAGACGTTCAACCAGGTCGAGGAGATCCCGAAGGTCACGATCGCCGCGATCAGCGGCTACGCCCTGGGCGGAGGCTGCGAGCTGGCCCTGTGCGCCGACTTCCGGTTCGCCGCCGAGGACGCCAGGATCGGGCAGCCCGAGATCCTCCTGGGGATCATCCCGGGGGCCGGCGGGACCCAACGGCTCCCACGCCTGGTCGGTCCGGCCAAGGCCAAGGACCTCATCTACTCGGGGCGCCATCTCCAGGCCGACGAGGCCCTGCAGATCGGCCTGGTGGACAGGGTGTTCCCGCCCGGGGAGGTCTACCAGCGGGCGGTCGAGGAGGCACGGAAGTATGCCGACGGGCCGCGGGCCGCGCTTCGGGCAGCCAAGATCGCCATCAACTGGGGCGCTCGAGGCGACTTCCGGTCGGGCATCGTGATCGAGCGCGAGGTGTTCGCCGATCTGTTCTCGACCGAGGACCAGAAGACGGGGATGCGATCCCTGCTCGAGCAGGGGCCGGGCAAGGCGACCTTCGCCGGCAGGTAGCCCTGGATCCCAAGACCGCGAACATCCTCTACCACGACGCCGCGGCGCGTTCGTACGACGCAAAGTGGGCCATCGCCTTCGACCAACGGTGCATCGCCTACGTGCGGAGGCGGGCGACGCGGATGCTCCCTCGGCCCCGATACGAGCGCGTTCTCGACGTCGGCTGTGGCACCGGGTTCTTCCTGCTGAACCTGTGGCAGGCGGGGTTCGTCGGCGAGGCGCATGCGTGTGACATCTCGCCGGGGATGGTGGCCGTGTGCGCGGAGAGCGCCCGAACGATCGGATGCGACGCACGGCTCCGGGTGGCCGATGCCGAGTGTCTGCCGTACGGGAACGAGAGTTTCGACCTGGTGACGGCACACGCCGTGCTGCACCACCTTCCGGACCCGGGAGCCGCGTTCCGCGAGATGCTCAGGGTCCTGCGTCCCGGGGGCACGCTCCTCGTTGCCGGCGAGCCGAGCACGCTGGGCGATCGGATGGCGAAGGCGATTGGCCGGTTCACCGCCGGGGCCATGCATGCGGCTGGGCACGTGGTGCCTCGGCTTGGCCTCACACCGCCGACCGACCAGGAGCTGGACGCCGACGAGCGGATCCTCCGGGACCTCGAATGGCACGTGGACCTCCACACCTTCACGCCGGACGACATCGCCCTCCTGGCCCGGCGGGCGGGGTTCGTGGGCGTTCGCGTGGAGACGGAGGAGCTGGTGTCGTCGCTGGTCGGCTGGGCCGTCAGGACGATCGAGGCCGAAGCTCCGCCTGGGTTGCTCGGCCCTCGGTGGGCCGCCTTCGCGTACCGCGCGTACCTGCACCTGTACGAGCTGGACCTCCGGTTGTCCCGCCTCCTTCCCAGAGAGCTCTTCTACAACGTGCTCCTCTACGGGGAGCGTCCGGCCTCCTGACGCCTCGCTCAAGCACCCAGCAAGCTCTCAGCTTCTCGCCACAACAACGCCACATGGGGCACCTCCCGCGCCGGGAATCATCCCGTTGCCGGCCGCGTTCCTAGAAGGCAATCGTTGCGCCGGTGTGGAGGCATTTCCGTGAGGGAAACGGCATGAGAGACGAACCACTGAAGCTTCGGGGGTCATCGGTCCAAGCATTGCCGAAGCGGAACCGGGTGTGGTCGAAGGACCGCACGTGCGCCGAGGACGGGTGCATCACCCGGATCTCCATCTACAACCGATCGAGGTACTGCTGGATGCACGAGCCCGTGCGCTACTACATCCCCAGGGGACGGAAGAAGAGCCCACAGGCGGCCTGAGCACTCGTCCAGGGCACCCGGCGATCCCAGGGGCGAGTCCGCCGGCACGTTAGATTCGCCGGATGCCGAGCTCTCGGAAGGGCCTCCGGTTCGAACGGATCGTGGTGCCCACGCCCTTCAAGGTCGGCCCGGCGAAGGGACAACTAGACGGGTTGGGGAGGGGTTTTTGGGAGCACCTAGCCGCGTCGGGGTTTCCAGGAAGCGACGGCCCGGCTACTGCCCTGGCCCCCGCGGCGCTCACGACGGCCTGAGAACGTCGGACGGCGGAGAGGAGCCGCGCGGAGGCGGCTCCTCTCCGGCCGTTCCGAGTTACCTAACGCTCAGTCGCAGACGAACCCGGGAACGCCAGGGCTGACCTGAGCATGAAACCACGCGGTGCAGTTGTCCCCGAGGCCGGGGTAACCGGAATGGCTCTGGCCTTGGGCGCTTGCAGACCCAACGGTCGGCACGAGCCCGACGACCAATAGCCCGCCGGCGCAGCGCCGTGCGTGGCTGCTGTGGCGGAGAGCCTTCCGTTCGAGGATCAGTCCTTTGACGCCGCGATGGCCATTGCCACCGTTCATCACTGGCAGGACCCGATCGCGGGCCTGCGCGAGATGCGGCGCGTGGCTCACCGCGTGGTGTTCTTCACGCACGACAGCAGTGACACCGGATGGCGTCGTCGGTTCTGGCTTACTCGCGACTACCTGCCCGAGGTCGCTGACCTCCTCGTCGGCCGGCCTTCGCTGACCGAGCAGGCCCGCGCGATCGGAGCCCGGATGGAGCCGGTGCTCATTCCGTGGGACTGCGCTGACGGCTTCTTCGAGGCCTACTGGCGCCGGCCCGAGGCATACCTGGACGAGAATGTCCGTCGCGGAGTATCGGTGTGGGCCAGAGTCGGGCCGGATGCCGAGCAGCGGGCAGTGCGCAGCCTCCGTGATGACCTTGTCTCAGGCCGGTGGGCCGAACGCAACGGCGACCTCGTCGCTCTCGATGCAGCGGAGCTTGGCCTTCGCCTGCTCGTAACCTGAACCCCGCCGCAGGTGGCGATGCCACATAGTGAACTTTCGTGCACTCCACCCGGTTGCGCGATGCACCCGTCTCGGAGCTGAGATCGGTTGAGGGGAGCGTCCGTGCCACCCAGCGCGATTGTAGTTGCGACGTTCGCTCAGG
>JBKPGU010000082.1:0-5948 GCA_046729535.1 Actinomycetota bacterium | reverse complement strand
CCTATCCCTATCGCAGCGCCCACCCCGAGGAGGCTGGACAGCAGGCGCTGGGGACGATCCAGCGGGCGCTCGAGACGATGGTGGACCCCAGCTCGGTGGCCGCGGCCATCGTCGAACCGATCCAGGGCGAGGGCGGCTTCGTCGTCCCCACCCCCGACTTCCTGAAGGGGCTGGCCGACCTGTGCCATCGGTACGGCATCCTGGTGATCGCCGACGAGGTCCAGTCCGGATGTGGAAGGACCGGCCGCTTCCTGGCCTCCGAGCACTTCGACTTCGAGCCGGACATCGTGATCCTGGCCAAGGCCCTGGCGTCCGGCTACCCCCTGTCGGCGGTGATCGGGCGCAAGGAGATCATGGACGCCCCCGGGTCCTCGGCCATCGGCGGCACATATGTCGGCAACCCCGTGGCGTGCGCCGCCGCCAACGCCGTCCTCCAGGTGATCGAGGAAGAGGGACTGATGGCTCGGGCGGAGCAGGTCGGGAAGACCCTGCGCGCCAGGTGGGAGGAGGTCGCCCAGGATGTCCCACAGATCGGCGAGGTCCGAGGAGTGGGGGCGATGGTCGGGGTGGAGTTCGTGAAGGACCGGGAGACGAGGGAACCCGCCGGAGAATTCGTCGGGTCCATGGTCGGGCAGGCCATGGAGCGGGGGGTGGTGGCCGTTTCCTGTGGCCCGTACCACAACGTCCTTCGTCATCTGGTGCCGCTGGTGATCACCGACGAGGAGCTCGACGAAGGCCTCGACGTGCTAGCTCAGGCGGCGCTCTCCATCTCGGGCGTGTAGGCGCCGCTCCTCGCGGCTCCGTTGAGCTTGGCCCTCAAGTAGAATGCGCGCTTTCCCGATTCGACGCCTTCCGGCTTGCCGCCCCAGGCCTTGAGGGCCGGCGCCTGCAGAGCCCGCCCGTAGGAGAAGGACCGCTCCCAGGGGACGCCCCCGATCCGGTTCATCTCCGAGAGGTGCGCGGTGGCCGCCTCATCGGTCTGCCCGCCGGACAGGAACACGATCCCCGGGATCGCCGGCGGGACCGTCTCCTTCAGGCATCGCAGCGTCCACTCGGCCACTTCTTCGACCCCGGCCTGCTGGGCGGCCTTCGCGCCCGAGAGGACCATGTTGGTCTTCAGGAGCGTTCCGGTGAGCTGGATGCGGTGGGCGAACAGGCGATCGAACAACGACTCCAGCGTCCGGCGGGTGGCGTCGTAATGGCGCTCGATGGAGTGGTCGCCGTCCATCAGCGTCTCCGGCTCGACGATCGGCACCAGCCCGGCCTCGTGTGAGAGGCCGGCGTACCGGGCCAGGGCCTCGGTGTTCGCGTCGATGCACGTCTGGGTTGGGATGCCGTCTCCGATGGTGATGACCGCACGCCACTTGGTGAATCGGGCTCCGAGGTCTCGGTATTCGGCCAGGCGTTCGCGCAGGCCGTCCAGGCCCTCGGTCACCTTCTCGCCGGGGAAGCCGGGAAGGTCCTTCGCACCCGTGTCCACCTTGATCCCGGGGATGACACCCTGTTCCTCCAGGATCTTGGTGAAGGCGATCCCATCCGACGAAGACTGGCGGATGGTCTCGTCGTAGAGGATCACGCCGCTGATGAACTCGCTCATCCCCTCGGTGGTGAACAGCATCTCCCGGTAGGCGCGCCGGGTGTCCTCGGTGGACTCCACCCCGATCGAGTCGAACCGCTTCTTGATGGTGCCGGTGCTCTCGTCCGCGGCCAGGATGCCCTTGCCCGGGGCGACCAGGGCCCGGGCGGTCGCCTCCAGCTCCTGCAAGCTCATGGGGTTCCTCCTTCGTTGTCGTGAGTGCTGCTCGAACTGTACCCGCTGGGGTTCGGAGGCTGCTTTGTCGCGGATCTGCGCGGGGAACTAGCATCGGCCTGGACCAGCCCCCTGAGGAGGACCTGCGCATGACCGAGCGCGTCGTCAGGCCCCGCCGCTCCTGTCTCTCCGTGCCCGGCTCTTCGCCGAAGATGCTGGCCAAGGCTTCCGGCCTCCCCGCGGACGAGGTGTTCATGGACCTCGAGGACTCCGTCGCCCCGCTGGCGAAGGAGGAGGCCAGAGGCAACATCATGCAGGCCCTGAAGGAGGGCGACTGGGCGGGCAGGACGGTCGTGGTGCGGGTCAACGGCGTGCAAACGAAGTGGTGTTACCGCGACGTGATCGACGTGGTCGAGAACGCCGGTCAGTTCCTCGACTGCGTGATGATCCCGAAGGTCGAATACGCGAGCGATGTCACCTTCGTGGCCGATCTGCTCCGGCAGATCGAGGAGACCATCGGCCTGGAGAAGCGGATCGGCTTGGAAGTGCAGATCGAGACTGCCACGGGGGTGACGAACATCGACGCCATCGCCCTCGCCTCGGACCGGACGGAGACCCTGATCTTCGGACCGGCCGACATGAGCGCCTCGCTGGGCTTACCCGCCCTGACGGCGGGCCTTCCCATGCCGAGCTACCCCGGGGACCACTGGCACTACATCCTGTCGCGCATCCTGGTGGCGGCCAGGAACGCCGGCCTCCAGGCCATCGACGGCCCCTACTTGGTGATCAAGGACCTTGACGGTTTCCGGGACATGGCCCTTCGGGCCCGGGCGCTGGGCTACGACGGGAAGTGGGCCCTGCACCCCGCGCAGATCGACGTCCTGAACGAGGTGTTCGCTCCGACCCAGGAGGAGTTCGACAAGGCGGAGGCCATCCTCGAGGCGTACGAGCACGCCACCGGCGTGGAGCTGAAGGGTGCCGTCATGTTCGGAACGGAGATGATCGACGAGGCCAGCCGCAAGATGGCCGAACAGCTCGCGGCGAGGGGACGTGCTGCCGGGATGACGCGTCACAAGGCGTTCGAGGACTTCTCGAACCCGGCCAACAAGGAAGGCTGAGGCCGGGCCAGGACACCACGATCCCCGTGAGGTCCTCGATTGGCCTTGGCACCGGGGTCGTGAACGGGTTTCGATCACTCGGACCCCAGGGGCAGCATCGCGTCCAGGAAAGCTGGGTCGTTCGGGACGAACCCGGGCCGCGGCGAACCTCCTCAGGGAAGACCGCCCACCTCGGATTCGCCCGGATGGCCTGGTCGAACTCTCGCCTGCCCTCCTCGACCCGACCGGTGGCCATGAGGATGCCTCCTCGCGTGAAGGCCACTTGATCGTCGTCGGGCGCAAGCGGCTTGGCCTGATCCATCGCCGCGGCCGCTGCGATGGGATCGCCTCGAGCCATGGCTTCGGTGGCGCTCTCCATGTGGTGGAAGGCCATATGGAAACGAAGCAGCCGGCCGATCTCGCCGACAGGGTCGGGGTGGTCGTCGACGCGTAGATCGACCGTTCGCGACCACGGAGGGTCCTGTCGCGAGCCGCTCACCACGACGATCCCGGCCGACTGTCGACCGCGGATATCGCCGCCTTCCGACTGGGCCGCCTGGAGGGCGGCCAGGAGGCGCTCACCGAGAGAACCGTCAGCTCCTTGAAACGCCTCCAGCATGGCGCCCCACACCGTGTCTCGCTCCATCATGTTCGCCTGCGCCGAGACACCATCGGCGCCTGCATGCCCAGCTTCAGCCACGCATCGCCCTCCCGTGTGAGCGGCGAGCTCGGCCCAGGGCACCACGCGCCCCGAGGCGAAGTACCGGCTGTGCACAGCGACTCCCAGCTCGTTGGTCTGGGGGTCCCGGGCAACGATCGAGTAGGTCATCGCGTTCTCCTCTCGGCAGCTCCGCCCACTCGGCGGGTGGATGCCGGGCGCTGGCAGGTCCGGCATCCTCCAGGTGCCGCAAGCTAGCATGAGGCCACGAACCGAACCGAGGAGCCGATCGAACCGATGGGCGCGGTACCAGAAGGTCTCGTCGAGCTGACCGAGGAGCAGCGGGCCATCGTCGAGACCGTTCGGGAGTTCGTCGACCGCGAGGTCGTCCCCGTGGCCGACGAGCTCGAGCACAGCGACGAGTTCCCCGAGAAGATCGTCGAGGGGATGAAGGAGCTCGGCCTGTTCGGGCTGACGGTGCCCGAGGAATACGGCGGGACCGGATTGGACCTGATGACCTACGCGCTCGCCGGCGTAGAGCTGTCGCGGGGATGGATGTCGTTGTCCGGCATCCTCAACACGCACTTCATGGCCGTTTATCTGCTGAAGAAGCATGGCAGCGACGAACAGAAGCAGAGCTGGCTTCCGCGCATGGCCACCGGCGAGCTCCGGGCGGCCCTCTCGATGTCCGAGCCCGGCGCGGGATCCGACGTGCAGGCCATCCAGTGTCGGGCGGTCCTGGACGGCGACGACTACGTCGTGAACGGCACCAAGATGTGGGTCACCAACGGTCTGCGTGCCGGCCTGGTGGTGCTGCTGTGCAAGACGGACCCGCAGGCCGACCCGCCCTACAAGGGCATCTCGGTCCTGTATGTCGAAAAGGAGCCGGAAGCACGCAAGCTCGACGGGCTGACCATCCCGCCCAACATCGACAAGATGGGCTATCACGGCGTGGAGACCACCGAGCTGGTGTTCGAGGATCACCGGGTCCCCGCCGCGAATCTGCTTGGGAACGAGGGCGACGGGTTCCGCCAGATCATGGACGGGATCGAGGTCGGGCGGGTGAACGTGGCTGCGAGGGCGGTGGGGCTCGCCACGCGGGCGTTCGAGGAGGCCATCCGCTACGCGCAGGAGCGCAAGGCGTTCGGTAAGCCCATCGCCCAGCACCAGATGATCCAGGAGAAGCTGGCCGAGATGGGCACGAAGCTGGAGGCGGCCAGACTGATGCTGATGCAGGCGGCGAAGAAGAAGTCCGCAGGCGTTCGTTCGGATCTCGAAGCCGGGATGGCCAAGTTCTTCTGCACGGAGGTCTGCCACGAGATCGTGACCGAAGCCCTCCGCGTCCACGGGGGGTACGGGTACTCGAAGGAGTTCACCATCGAGCGCCTGTACCGGGACGCGCCGTTCCTGCTGATCGGCGAGGGCACGAGCGAGATCCAGAAGATCGTGATCGCCCGCCAGCTGCTGGAGCGCTACAAGATCTCGGGATGATCGATCCCGTCGACGCGCTGAAAGGC
Source organism: Actinomycetota bacterium (assembly GCA_046729535.1). GTDB lineage: Bacteria > Actinomycetota > UBA4738 > UBA4738 > UBA4738 > JBKPGU01. Next base: position 926 of record JBKPGU010000082.1, on the reverse strand, counting down.
GAGTGCGAGCTGGTCTCGCAACTCGTGCTGGGACTGCCGGAGGATGACTTCGTCAGGCCCACGCGGCTGCCGGAGTGGAACGTGAAGCAACTCCTGGGGCACATCACCCGAGGCGTCGACCGGATCAACGTCTTCCTGGACGCGCCGCCGCCACCGGCCACAGATTCGGACTCCATCAGCTACTGGACGAGGTACGACCCCTTCACCGATTCGTCTGAGGTCGCGCAGCGTGGGAAGGACGTGGCCGCCCGATACGAGAGCGGGCGGCAGCTGGCGGCCGCCTGGGACGAGACGTGGCGGCGGGCGACCGGCCGGGCGGGCACCGAGGACCGATCGCGACCCGTCCAGGTGAGCTGGGGACCGGCGCTGACACTGGACGAGTACGTGAAGACCCGCGTCCTGGAGATCACCGTGCACCGGATGGATCTGGAGAACGCGCTCGGCCTCAAGGGATGGGGGACCGACGCGGCGATCTCCATCGTCGACGAGATCCTCGAAGGGCTGCTCGGGGGGGACCCTCCGACCGAGCTGGAGTGGGACGCAGTCGACTTCATCGACGTCGGGACGGGACGTCGGCCTCCGACGGATCGCGAACGGGACGTCCTGGGCGATCTGGCCGACCGCTTCCCGCTGCTCGCCTGACCGCCACCGGCTAGGCTCCGGAGTCGTCCGATCCATCCGGCGAAGGGGGTGTTCGAGGCGAAGCGATTCGTCATCATGGGGCTCAGCCGGCTCAGCGTGCGGGTTGCCCGGTCGCTGGCCGGCCCTGACGTCGAATTGGTCGTGATCGCTCTCCGGGGAGAGCAGGAGCTCCTCGGGCAGGTCGATCGTCTCGCCGGCCACCCTTCTTCCCGTGGCCGCGGCGATCCTGGTCGTGCTGCTGCTGGCCACCGTCCTCTTGTTCGCCCTCGTCCTCGACCTGGGAC
>JBKPGU010000081.1:0-16185 GCA_046729535.1 Actinomycetota bacterium | reverse complement strand
CTCCAGGACCATCTCCAGGCGCCGTTCGACGTCCAGCGTCTCCAGCAGCTCGATGCGCTGCTCCATGGAGAGATCCGGGGAATAGCCGGCCGTGTCGGCCAGCGCGCCGGGCTCGTCGATCCCGCGCAGGAACTCGGCGATCTGCGGCACTCCGCGCGCCTCAACGATGTTCTCCACGGTTGCCCGGTACTCGCGCGCCAGTTCCCGCGCCTCGTCCGAGCATTCCGCCGGATCGGGCTGGGGGTCGACCTGCACCCACGTCGTCTCGCCGGTCCCGGCCACGCCGGACCCGATCAATGCCCGGTGAACGCCCCGGATGACCAGAGCCTGCACCCCGCCCGGGGTTCGGCCCATCTCCTCGATCTTGGCCACGGTCCCCACCCGGGCGTATCGCGCCTCAACGCGAGGGACCAGCAGCAGGGTGTTGTCCGCCTTGCCGGCCGCCTCCACCGCGGCCCGCGCCTCGTCGGTCTCCAGGGTCAGAGTGACCACCATGTGCGGCAGGACCACGCCGCTGTTCAGGGGCAGGAGGGGCAGGATCTTGGTATCGAGTTCAGGCATCGTCTCTCCTCATGCAAAGGCACAACTCAGGGGACCGCAACGACTTGACTCTTTCGAGCCGAAACGGTCGCAACGTTGGAGAACGCCCGGGGGCGACCCGCTATTCCTGTGAACCCGAGCGAATCCGTAAATATGAGCGTAGCACGCTTAGATATGGCAGAAAACCGCAGGTAGCGGCCTCTTGCTGATCGATCGGGCAGCCGTGATTCTGAAGCAGTAAGGAGCTCATCTGTCGTCGACGGCGATCCAACCGGCGAAGGCGGGTAACAAAGGGGAATACCAACCTGGGGATCGGGTTGAAGGTGGCCGCCGATGGACACGAGTGAGGGAGAGCCGAGATGAAGATCGCGGTCATCGGCACGGGCAGCATGGGCAGCGGCCTGGGACAGGCCTTTGCCAACGACAACGAGGTCATCATGGGCTCGCGCGATCCCGCTAAGGCGAGTCAGGTGGCCAAGAACATCGGGGCCGCCGGCGGGGCGAGCTATGCGGACGCGGCTCGGGACGCCGAGGTCGTCGTGCTGGCCGTGCCGTGGGCGGCCGTGGAGCAGACCATCCAGGACGTCGGCGATCTGTCGGGAAAGATCATGCTGGATGTCACGAACCCCTACGGACGGGAAGGCCTGATGGACGTCCAGCCGTCGTCCAGCGAGCTCGTCCAGCAGCTCGCACCCGGCGCTCGGGTGGTCAAGGGATGGAACACCATCTACGCCCGGAACCTCCTCCGACCCGACTTCGACGGCGTGGCGGCCTCGGTGTTCATCTGTGGGGACGACCAGGAGGCGAAAGGGATGGTCATCCGCCTGGCCAAGGAGATCGGGTTCGTGCCTGAGGACGTGGGGCCGCTCTCGAAGGCTGCGGCCCTGACCCGGCTGCTGGACGTCCTGGGCGCGCTGGGCTGGCTGCCCGACTCGCAGCTCAGGCTCCTCCGGCGCTGAGCCGCGGGACCCCCAGGATCAGGCCCGCCAGAACCGGCGCATCGAACGGAACACCGCGTCGGCGAAGCGCTTCCCCCCGGCGGCCGAGAGATGGAAGCCATCGCCCTCGCGGACGCGCTCGAGGCTCCCGTTCGGAGCCCGGAGGTACGTGGCGTATCGCCCGCGCCAGTCCGTGAACAGCGACCACGCGTCGACGAACGCCACGCCGTCGTGCTTCTTCGCCTCGCTCTGGTAGATCCGATTCAGAATGCGGTAGCCGCTGTTGCGATCGGACGACGCAACGATGGGCATCCCCACCCAGATCAACGGCCGCCCGCTCCGGGTCACCTCTTTCATGACCAGGGAGACCCGACGCCGGTACTGAACCTTCCACTCAGGGGTTCCCCACAGCACCCCTCGGCCGTGCACGAAGAACCCCTGCGTGTCGTTCCCTCCGAACAGGGCCACCACGATCGTCGGTCGGTACGACCTGATGTCCAGGGCCAGTTGATAGGGCCAGTTGAAGTAGTCGTTGCGCGCAAGGCCGGTCGACGTCCGGGCATCGATCTTCAACGAGAAGTACCGCTTCCCCGACAGAAGCCGGGCCAGCCCGTAGCCGAGGTCGCCCGCTACCGAATCGCCCACCACGAGCACTCGAACCGGGTGTTTCGCGGACGGCGGGGGGAGCACGAGCCGCACCGGCGACGGGATCCCCGCGTCTGCCGGCGAGCTCCTATTCTCGGAACCTGCCGATAACCCTTCGGCCTGTGGCGTTGGTTCGACGAGGGGCGGGATGGACGGCAGCGAGCCCTCTTCGATCGGCGTCTGAGTCCGCCCGAGCATTCGGTCGGCCTGCCTGCCCACCCTGTCCAGGCCGAGGAAGGCGCTCATCCGGCTCAACGGCCGGAGCACGGCCAGAGACGCGGTTCGCCGCAGGCCGATCGGGGAGCCCTCCGCCGACCGCTTCAAGCCTGGGGCGGCGAGCAGCGACCAGAGTCCGAAGCACACCAGCCCCACGACCAAGATGCGCCCCGCCGGGCCGAGCTGCCGCGTCACCCGGGTGGGATCGGGCCGGCCCGCGAGAGTCGGGCGGTCGCTTCGGACGGCGGCGGTGCGGTGAGGCGTCGTCCTCGCCGCCGGCTTGGCGATGACGGCCGGCTTCGTTCGTGATCTGGTGTCGATGGCCATGGCTAGAACCGGAAGTAGATGAAGGGGGCCACGCCCTGCGGCCCCATGGTGGTGATGGCGAACAGTGCCAGTCCCAGCACGGCCCCCTGGGCAGCGGGGCGGAGCTGGGAGAAGCGGTCCATGAGCCTGGCCGGAGCGTCCCCGGGGACGTACTGGGCGCCGATCCCGAGGGCGATGGCCCCGATCACGGCCGGGGTCACGAGGGGCGCCGAGCCGAAGGCGGTGAACAGCCGCCCCAGGAGGGTGAACGCGGTTCCGATGGAATCGGCCCGGAAGAACAGCCAGCCGAGACAGACGAGATGGAAGGTGGCGATCCGCTGGAGCGCCCGATCGGATGGTCCTTCAGCAAGCGGAACTCCCCGTGACGCTCGACGATCACGTCGAGCCGCCCCCACCACCAGCCCTGCCCCATGAAGGGCGCCCCAGGCCACGAACGTCCATCCCGCCCCGTGCCACAGGCCGCCGAGGACCATGGTGATCATCACGTTGCGGTAGGTATGCCTCCGGCTGCCGCGGGAACCGCCGAGCGGGATGTACAGGTAGTCGCGTAGCCATCGCGACAGCGTCATGTGCCACCGACGCCAGAAGTCCTGCAGCGACCGTGCCGTGTACGGCGCGTTGAAGTTCTCGGGAAACTGGATGCCCAGCAACATCGCCGCCCCGATGGCGATGTCCGTGTATCCGCTGAAGTCGGCGTAGATCTGGACCGCGTACCCGTAGACCGCGAAGAGGATCTCGAATGCCGTGTGCGCGCCGGGTGCGCCGAAGACCGGGTCGACGATGGCCGAGGCCAGGAAGCTCGAGATCACGACCTTCTTGAACAGGCCGGCGAAGATCAGGTACAGCGCACGGGAGTAGTCGATCCGGCGGGGATCACGTCGGGTTCGGATCTGGGGTAGGAGCTCGTGCCCCCGAACGATGGGCCCCGCGACCAGGTGCGGGAAGAACGACAGGTAGGCGGCGAAATCGAGCCACCCGGCCGGACGGAGCTCCCGCCGGTAGATATCCACCAGGTAGCTGATCGCCATGAACGTGAAGAAGGAGATCCCGACGGGGAGAGCCACCTGGGCCAGGGGCAGCGGCGAACCCAAGTTCAGGAACCCCAGCATGTTGTCGACGTTGACGCTCAGGAACCCCGCGTACTTGAACCATGCCAGGACGGCCAGAACCACTCCGATGGTGGCTCCCAACAGGCGGCGGCGGGTTCGCTCGTCCTGGCTGCGGTGGATGGCGAGGGCGCCCGCTTGTGCGATGAGGGTCGAGCCGGCCAGCAGGAAGATGAAGCCCCAGTTCCACCAGCCATAAAAGACGTAGCTGGCAACAACCATAAAGCTCTTCCATAGCTTTGGACGTGGATTGAGCAGCCAATGGCCAAGGAAGACGATGCCGAAGAAGACGGCGAACTCGATGGTGGGGAACAGCATCGCCCCTAGCCTTTGCGTTCGATGTCCAGATAGCGTTCCGTGACGCCGCCTCGCGGCGCGTCGTCGTTCTCCGGCCCGCGTGCGTACCCCGGCGCGGACGAGGGGAGACCTTACATCAGATGCACGAGCCTGTGAAGACCCATTCGGTTGTCGTGACGTTCGGGGTGTCGGATGACATGCGTGATGCCATCCGAAAGGCGCTCGGACAGGTAGCGGAACCGGTGTTCCCGAAGGACATCCGAGGGAAGGCTCGCCGGAACGCTCTGGCATCCGCCGACGCGATCCTGGCGTGGAACCCCTGGCGCGAGCTGGAGCCGGAGGAGGTCGCCTTGATCGGACGGGTGCCCTTCATGCAGCTCGCGTCGGCGGGCGCCGATCACGTTCGGTTCGACGATCTCCCCACGTCGATGACCGTGGCCAGCAACGTCGGCGCATTCGCCGAACCCATGGCCGAGCATGCCGTGGCGATGATCCTGGCGCTGGCCAAGCGCCTCAATCGCACGAACGCCGAGCTTGCTCGGGGGGAGTTCGATCAGCAGGCGCGAACCATCCGGGTCGAGGGTTCGGTGTGCGGGATCTTGGGATTCGGCGGGATCGGCAAGGCGACCGGGCGGCTCATGAGGGCCCTCGGGGCCAGGATCCACGCCGTCAACACGACCGGCCGCACCGACCAGGAGGTCGAGTTCGTCGGGACGCTGGACGACCTCGCTGCGGTGGCGGCCGCGTCCGACTTCCTGGTCATCGCCCTGCCGCTGACCAGGACCACGAAGGGACTGATCGGTCGCCGCGAGCTGGCCGCCATGAAGCCCACGGCCATCCTGGTCAACGTGGCCCGCGGGGCCATCGTCGACGAGGAGGCCCTGTTCGAGCACCTCCGGACCCACCAGGGCTTCAAGGCCGGCCTCGACGCCTGGTGGGACGAGCCGCGAGGGAAGACGAGGTTCTCGACCCGCTTCCCGTTCTTCGAGCTGCCGAACGTGGTCGGGTCGCCGCACAACTCGGCGCTGGTCCCCGGGATCGAACTCCACGCCGTCCGCCGGGCGGCCGAGAACGTCGCCCGCCACCTCCGGGGCGAGCCCGTGACGGGGATCGTTCGACGCGAGGACTACGAGGTCTGAATCGGCGCGGCTGCGGCAGGGTCGGCCCGCGGCAACCAGCGGACGGCCGAATCTCGACCGAACCGCTTCGCGGGGCTAGCGCTTTCTTTGTACTTTGAGGGATACCGGCTGCCGGCGGGCACTCACCACGGGTCGATGGGATCGAGGTGAATGGGGATGGCCCTGGACGCGCAGAGCATGGAGGCGAACATCGACGATCGAGCGGTTGATCAGCTGCGGGCAGGGTTCCGCGGCCCCGTCGTCCGCCCCGGGGACGAAGGCTATGACGACGCAAGGAGGATCTGGAACGGTGCCATCGACCGGCGCCCGGCGCTGATCGCCCGGTGCATCGGTGTCGCGGATGTCGAGGCTGCGGTCCGTTTCGGCCGAGAGCGGGGCCTGCTCACCTCGATCCGGGGTGGCGGCCACGGCGTGTCGGGCGCAGCCGTGGCCGAGGGCGGGCTCATGATCGATCTCTCTCCGATGCGTGAGGTTCAAGTGGACCTGAGCGAAAGATCGCCAGAGCTCAGGCCGGAGCCTTGTGGGGCGAGTTCGATCGCGAGACCCAGGCGTTCGGGCTGGCCACCACGGGCAGGATCGTCACCCACACCGGCGTGGCCCGGGCTGACGCTGGGGGGCGGCATCGGCTGGCTGATGCGTCGGTTCGGAACGACATCGGACAACCTCATCTCGGTCGAGATGGTCACGGCCGACGGCGACGTTCTCACCGCCAGCGAGGACGAGAACCCCGAGCTGTTCTGGGGCATGCGTGGTGCGGGCGCGAACTTCGGCGTAGTTACGTCGTTCGAATACCGGCTCCACCAGGTCGGACCTCAGATCCTGGCGGGGCCGATCTTCTTCCCGATGGACGACACCGCTGAAGTCCTTCGCTTCTACCGGGACTGGGTCGAGAACGCTCCCGACGAGCTGATGACCATCCTGAACCTGCGGCAGGCGCCGCCCGCCCCGTTCCTGCCGCAGGACCTGCACGGCGTTCCGTCCTGCGCCGTGATGACATGCTGGTCCGGTGAGGTCGAACGCGGAATCGAGGTCTTGCGGCCCCTCCGCGAGCTCGGCCGGCCCCTGATCGACCTCATCCAGCCGATGTCCTACCTCGACCACCGGTCGATGCTCGATCCGGCGGTCCCCCACGGCTGGCACTACTACTGGAAGTCGTGCGACCTCCCGCGACTCTCGGGCGACATGATCGACGCCATCGCCTCGCACTCGGCGGCGATCACCTCACCCCGGTCGTACTCGCTGCTGTTCCAGCTCGGGGGGGGGTGGGTCGCGTGGGCGAGGATGGCAAGGCCTACGGACATCGCCACGCTCGCCACAACCTCAACATCAACGCGGTGTGGACCGAACCGGAGGCCGACCCGTCCGGCCACGTGGGGTGGACCCAAGCGTTCTTCGCCGAGCTGGAGCCGCACTCCCCCGGCGTGTACGTGAACTTCCTGGGCGACGAGGGCGAAGCGCGCGTCCGGGCCGCTTACGGGCCCGCCAAGTACGAGCGGCTCCTTGCATTGAAGCGCCGGTACGATCCCGACAACTTCTTTCGGCTGAACCAGAACATCGAGCCGTAGCCCGACTTGGTTCGGCCTACGTCGGCGAGGCCGTCAGCTCCGCCACGGCGTCGAAGTCCCCTCCGACGAACTCGTCGCATAGCTCCCTGACCGAGGCGAGCCCTTGTTCAAAGCTGGAGCTGGTCTTCCACGCCTTCAACGAGGCGTCGTCGCCCCAAGCGGAGAAGGAGTTGAACCGGAGGGGATCGTCCTTCGACCGAAGCAGCCTTGCCCATTGGAAGCCCGCGATGCCCTTGGTGCTGGAGTCGAGCCAGTCCTTCCATCGCTGGACGAAATCGTCGACCTGCCCGTCCTTGACCTGCCATCGTCCCGATGCCCACTTTGCCTCGTCCATCATGGGACCTCCCCTCCGGCGACCCACTCGCCGGTCGGAGGGAACCTATCAGGTGGTTCACCGGCCGGCCTGCCCGAGCGGAGGACGTTCGCTGACTACCATGAGCGGCCATGAGGTCGCTGACCTGGCCCCAGGTGAACGCGTGGCGGCTGGCACGGCATCGGTTGTCTCCGCGCCAGGCGGGCTCGCGCGGCTTCGAGCGGATCGCCGCTGAGGTCTGCGGTATCCACGCCCAGATGATGTCGGCCGCCGAGCTGCAGCTCGCCGCCCGCGTGGAGTGGCTGACCCCTCGCCGGGTGCAGGACGCGTTGTGGAAGCGGCACTCGCTGATCAAGACCTGGGCCATGCGGGGAACGCTCCACCTTTTCTCGGCCGAGGACTTCCCGCTGTACGCGGCGGCGTTCCGGATCCGCGATCACTGGCGCAAGCCGTACTGGCTGAAGTACTTCGCTGTGAGCGAGAAGGAGATGGTCGCCATCATCGATGGGATCGCCGACGTGCTGGGGGATGGCCGGCCCAGGACCCGGGAGGAGCTGGCCCGTGAGGTCGCCTCGCACGTCGGTCCGCGCACCCGCCAGCAGCTATCCGCGGACAGTTGGGGAGCGCTTCTGAAGCCGGCCGCGTCCGGTGGCGTCCTGGCCTTCGGCCCGAACCGCGGCCGAAACGTGACCTTCATCCGCCCGGACCGGTGGATCGAAGGCTGGCGCGACCTCGAACCCGAGCCCTCGGCCCGGGAGATCCTCCGGCGATTCGTCCACATGCACGGGCCCACCCGCTTGGACAACTACCGGCACTGGTGGGGCCTGGCGACGTCCACGGCCAAGCGGGTGTGGCGGCCGCTCGAGGATGAGCTCGAGGAAGTGGACGTGGAAGGCGAACGAGCCTGGGTGCTGGCGGCCGACGCGGCGGCGATCGCCGGCATGGAGCCGGACCACTCCGTTCGCCTCGTTCCGAACTTCGACTCGTACCTGCTGGCCTACCATCCCCGGTCGGCACTGGTCGCCGGCGACGCGCGCGAGCTGATCTTCCGTCAGCAAGGGTGGATCTCACCGGTGCTGCTGGTCGGCGGGAAAGCCGCCGGGGTGTGGGAGTTGGAGCGGCAACCAATCCGGGCGCTTGTGCGGGTCGAGGCCCTCGGGCGGCTCCCTGCGGGCAGCAGGAAGGCGATCGGCGAAGAGGCGGCCCGGATCGGAGGCTTCCTCGGCGCGGAGCCTGAGGTTCGGTTCGAGCCGGTGACGTTCCTGAAGGCTCGCTGATCGCCTCTTTCGGGTCCTTGCCCGGCTTGCCAGGCCTCCGACGGTCCGGTAGATACTTCGTACGCCCGCTCGGCCGTGGGAGTTCCGGATGACACCTCGCAACATGGCGGAGCTGTGGGATCGATGGATCGAGCTGTGGAACGGAGACCTCGAGCTGGCGGAGGAGATCATCCATCGGGACTTCGTCGTCCACCGGATCCCGGCTCCACACGTCACACCGGGCCTCGGCAGGCGAGAGGCGCTGCTCGAGTGGGTCAGGGGGACGCGCTCGTTCTTCGACGACCTGCGGTTCACGGTCGAGGTTGGCCCTCTCCTGGACGGCAAGATGGCGGCGGGCCGCTGGGTCGCCGAGGGCAACTACCGGGGCGGCCTCCCGGGTAGCACCGCGCCCAGCGGAACCGGGATCGCGTTCCACGGCAACGACATCTGGCGGGCCGAGGACGGGCAGGTTCGCGAGTACTGGCTGAGTGACGACCTGTTCGACCTGGCGCAACAGGTCGGCATCATGCCGACGAGCTGAGAGGGTTCCCCGATGGCCGGCCCGGACGCCAGACCCGATCGGACGACGCTGATCGCGTTCGCCGGTCTCATCCTCCTGGTCGGGACGAACCCGGTGGCCATCCGCTTCAGCAACCAGGAGCTGGAGCCCTTCTGGGGCGGCGGGACGCGGTTCACGGTGTCAGCCGTCCTCTTCTGGGCGCTGCTGCGCGTTCGAGGCCTCTCGCCTCCCCGTGGACGAGCCCTGGCCGGAGCCGCCCTGTACGGCGCGCTCGGCATCGGGGCGTTCTTCGCCTTCGCGTACTGGGGACTGGTCCGGGTCAACGCCGGTCTGGGTGGGGTGATCTTCGCGACGGTCCCTCTGCTCACGTTCTTCTTCGCCGTGGTCCACGGCCTCGAACGATTCCGGTGGCCCGCGCTGGCCGGCGCGCTGGTGGTCGTCGCGGGGGTCGGGACGGTGTTCGGCGATCAGATCAGCGAAGACGTTCCCGTTTCCGGTCTCCTGAGCCTTCTCGCCGCCGCCCTCTGCGCCGCGGAGACGAACATCGTCGTCAAGCGCTTCACGCCCAGTGACCCGGTGGTGACGAACGCCGTCGCCATGACGGTGGGCGCGGTGTTCCTTCTGGCCATTTCATTCCTGTCCGGCGAACGGCATGAGGTGCCGGAACGAACCGACACGTGGATTGCATTGGCCTATCTGGTGACGCTCGGGACCGTGGGGGTGTTCGGGCTCTTCCTGGTCGTGCTGAGGCGGTGGCAGGCATCTGCCGTGGCCTACGAGTTCGTCCTCGCACCGTTCGTGGCCACCGCGCTGGGGGCTTGGCTGTTGGACGAGTCGATCAGGCCGATCACCGCGGTCGGGGCCGTCCTTGTCCTGGTGGGCGTCTATATCGGTGCGCTCTCCCACACGGAGCGCGCTCAGGCGAGGCAGTAGCCCCGAACGTAGTCGACGACGAACGCCTTCGGGTACGAGCCTGCTGCCGGCTCGACGCCTTGCTCTGGCGGGAACTCGTAGATCCCCAGCATGAGCTGCATCGGGTAGGCCGGCGACTGCCCAACCGTCTTCACGACCTTGCCATCGATAGAGAACGCGACTAGGTCGGGTGTCCGGTCGGCGGCGTAGACGTGGAACTCACGGGCGTCGATCGGCACCTCCTCGGCTGCGAAATCCTCGACGATGCCCGGGTCACCGAATGGATGCACCCCCATCCCGATCCGGGCCCTGTCGGCGCCCACGTCGCGCCCGAAGATCTCGCAGACGCAGATCTCCGCCGACCGTTCGGGCTCGTCCTCGTAGCCGATCATCCACAGCGCCACCATCGCTCGCGGGTCGTCGATGGCCTTGGCTCGCAGCTCGATCCGGCCGTACCGCGGCGTGTAGAGCCGGACGTTTCGCTGCGCCTCCCGAACGACCGCATCCGGGTTGAACCGGTGCTGGCCGAGGCTGCTGCCGACCGGACCGGCGAACACACCCGTCTGGAGGGATGACACGCGAACCTCCCCGTCCCACTCCGGGCACCACGGGTGCTGATCGGACGTGATCAACAACCGGAGATGGCCGTCGCGGACCTCGTAGCGGGCCGCGGATCGCTCACGGGAACTCCAGTGCGGGAGGTAATGAGGGATCCACCGACCGAGATCCAACGAATCCCCGTCGAACGTATCCTCGAACTCGAGCTCGTATGGGATGGCGGCATCATCCCATCGTCCGGCGGTCCCATCTCCGCGAGGGCCGCCCGTAGGATGACGGGCGGAATGACCGGCGATCACGAGAACGCTTCACGTGCACCGGGGATCTCCGCCTCCGAGCTGGCCGACGCATCAGGTGCCACCGAGCGCGAGGTCCGTCGGATGGTCGACCTGGGCATCCTGGTGCCGGGCGACGACGGCCCGGCGCTATTCCTCCCGAGCGACGTGCCCAAGGTGCGCCTGGCCAAGGCGTGCGAGGAGGCAGGGCTCCCGATGGACGGGATCGCCGCTGCCATCCAGGCCGGCAGGCTGTCCTTCGCCTTCCTCGAAGCCCCTGTGTTCGGGCGATGGGCGGCCCGTTCGACGCGGACCTTCCGCGAGGTGAGCAACGAGTCGGGCGTGTCGCTCGACGTGCTGTGCCACGCCCTCGAGTCGATGGGCTATGCGCGGATGGAACCCGAGGATCTGATGCGGGAGGACGAACTGGAGATCGTTCCGCTCCTGAGGGAGGGGTTCGACACGGGCGTTCTGGATCAGATGTGGACCGATCGCCTCGGCCGAGCGTTTGCGGAGAGCCTTCGCCGGATCGCCCAGGCCGAGAACGAGGTCTATCACGAGCGGTTCGAGATGCCGTTGCTGCGATCCGGGCTCGACCCCAAGGCGGCCATGCAGCGGGCGGCGGAGATCGGCGGGGAGATCACTCAACTGGTGGATCGGGCGCTCCTGGCGATGTACCGCAGGCAGCAGGAGCTGATGTGGACAGAGCACCTGGTGGGGCACATCGAGACCGAGCTCGAAGACGGGGGCCTGCTGGGAAAGCCGGAACGGGTGCCGGCGATGTGCTTCCTTGACCTGGCGGGATACACCCGGCTGACCGAGGAGCAAGGGGACGAAGCGGCCGCGGCCATGGCCGGCTCGCTGGACGCGCTGGTCTACCGGTTGTCGAAACCGCACGGTGGGGTGCCGGTGAAGTGGCTGGGCGATGGGGTGATGTTCCGGTTCCGTGACCCCGGCGGGGCGGTCCTGTCGGCGTTGCAGATGGTGGAGGAGGTCCCGGGGGCCGGACTGCCCCCGGCGCACGTGGGGGTAGCCGCGGGACGGATCGTGGCCCAGGGCGGCGACTATTTCGGCCGAACCGTGAACCTGGCCTCGCGCATCTCCGCCCGCGCCGACGAGGGCCAGGTTCTCGTCAGCGAGAGCGTGCTCGAATCGTCGAAGCCCGACGGAGTGACGTTCGTCGAGCTGGCCGAGATGGAGCTGAAAGGAATCCCCCAGCCGGTGAAGGTGTACGAAGCCCGCCGGGCCTGAACCTTGGCTCACCCCGTGACAGGGGGACTTCCTCGGCGCACCATGATGTCCCATGCGCAGCGACCTACCCTCCGGGACCGTCACCTTCCTCTTCACCGACATCGAAGGTTCGACGAAGCTGCTCCACGAGCTCGGCCCTGAGGCGTACGCCCAGGCCCTTCTGAAGCACCGCCGGATCCTCCGCGAGGCGTTCGCCGGCCATGGCGGCGTGGAGGTCGACACCCAGGGTGACGCCTTCTTCGTCGCCGTCCCCACCGCGCCCGGCGCCGTGGACGCCGCGCGGGAAGCGCTGGAAGGCCTCGCATCCGGGCCGATCCGGGTTCGCATGGGTCTGCACACCGGCGCTCCCCACCTGACCGGCGAGGGCTACGTGGGAGAGGTCGTGCACAAGGGAGCCCGGATCGCGGCGGCAGGACACGGCGGCCAGGTGCTGTTATCGAAGGAGACCCGAGAGGCAGCACCTGCTGACGTGACCGACCTCGGCGAGCATCGCCTGAAGGACTTCGAAGGACCGGTGTGGATCTTCCAGCTCGGATCCGAACGCTTCCCGCCGCTCAAGACCATCTCGAACACCAACCTGCCCCGCCCCGGCAGCTCGTTCGTGGGGAGGGAGAAGGAGGTCGCAGAGGTCACCTCGCTTCTTGGAGATGGTGCCCGGCTGCTGACCCTGACCGGCCCCGGCGGCTCGGGCAAGACCAGGCTCGCTATCGAGGCGGCGGTGGCACTGGTGGCGGAGTTCAAGGCCGGGGTGTTCTGGGTTGGGCTGGCGCCGCTCAGGGACCCGGCGCTTGTCGCCGACACCATCGGGACGACGCTCGGGGCGAAGGACGGTCTGGCCGACCACATCGGCGAGCGCGAGCTCCTGCTCCTGCTGGACAACCTGGAGCAGGTCATCGACGCGGCCCCCGACCTGGCCTCACTGGTCGAGGCGTGCCCGAACCTGAGGGTGATGGTCACCAGCCGCGAACTGCTTCGAGTGAGAGGGGAAGTGGAGTACCCGGTGCTTCCCCTTGCGGATCCCGAGGCGGTCGACCTCTTCTGTTCTCGATCCCAGCTGGCGGCCGATGACACGATCGCCGATCTGTGCCGGCGGCTCGACAACCTCCCGCTGCCGATCGAGCTGGCCGCGGCCAGGGTCGGCGTGCTCTCGCCGAAGCAGATCCTCGAGCGGCTCTCGTCGCGGCTCGATCTTCTGAAAGGCGGAAGGGACGCCGACCCCCGCCAGCAGACCCTTCGGGCGACGATCGAATGGAGTTACGACCTGCTGACCCCGGAGGAGCAAGCCGCGTTCGCCCGGCTCGCCGTCTTCCGCGGCGGCTGCGCGATCGACGCTGCGGAGGAGGTCGCCCACGCCGACCTGGATACGCTCCAATCACTTGTGGACAAGAGCCTCGTCCGCCACCGCGACGATCGGTTCTGGATGCTGGAGACCATCCGGGAGTTCGCGGCCGAGCGGCTCGAGGAGGGGGGCGAAGCCGAGGAGCTGCGGAGGCGCCATGCCGAGGTGTTCCTGGCGCTCGCCGAGGAGGCAGAGCCGGACCTGCGCCGGGACTCACTGGAGTGGACCGACAGACTCGAACGCGAGCACGACAACATGCGCGCCGCCCTGGACTGGCTCGAGACGTCCGGGGACACCCAGCTTCGTCTCCGGCTGGCGGGAGCACTGATGCGTTTCTGGTACCTCAAGAGCCATCTCCTGGAGGGGCAAGGTCGCCTCGAGGGCGCTCTGCACGCAGACTCCAGTCCCACGGCAGCGCGTGGCAAGGCGCTGAACGGTGCGGCCGTCATGGCGCTCAACCTGGGCGACATTCCGAAGGCGAGGCTCCGGGCAGAGGAGGCACTCGCGCTTCACCGCACTCTCGGAGACGCGTGGGGGACGGCGTACTCGGGATTCATGGTGGCCAATGCCTTCAACGAGGGTGGCGATCAGGCGAGCGCTCAACCGCTGCTCGAGGAGAGCATCCGCTTGTTTCGCGAGATCGGCGAGGAGAATCTCGCTCTGGTCGCGACCAGCAATCTCGCATTGGTGATCGGCGATCTCGGCGAGCGGGAACGAGAACGGGAGCTACATGGGGACCTCCTCCAGCAGGCCCGCGCGATGGGCAACGAGCGGTTGGAGGCAGGCGCACTCGCCGAGCTGGCGCTCTTCGCCCGTGACGATGGACGACTCGGAGACGCCGAATCCATGCTGAAGGACGCGATCCGCATCGAGCACCGGCGCGGCGACGTCCTCTCCGTCGTCATCAACCTCGGCCGATTGGCGTCGGTTCTCGCCCGCGGCGGGCGTGCCCGGGCGGCCACCCAGCTCCTGTCCAGCTCTGAGGCCCTCACCGAGGGGCTCGGGGCCAGCGTTCCCTTTTGGGCGGAGAAGAGGAACGACGAGACTCGCGTCATCATCCACGAGCATCTCGCCGAAGCTGCCTTCGCTGAAGCTTGGAAGCACGGAGGGGCTCTGACCGTCGACGAGGCCGTCGCGCTGGCTCTTTCGGAACCCGACCTTACGGCGTGACGGCGTCCAGGAAACCCACCAGTCCTCGAGGGCCACGCTCGTCGCCTCGAGCACCCCTCTTCCTCCTCAGGCGCTAAAAGGGATCAGGCGACGGGAACGTCGTCTCCCGTACTCCTCCCTCGTTGGAACAGGACGAACAGCCAGACCAATGACGGCACAAGGAACAGGGCGCCCACGGAGAGGCTGATCAAGAGGGCCTGGAGCGTGGCCCGGCTCGCCGCCGCCTGCTGGATGGTCAAGGAGGGCTCGAGCACATAAGGGTACTGGCCGACCCCCCATCCCCAGATCACGGACACCACGGCCAGAGCCGCGGTCACTCTGACCAGGACGTACCGCCGTTGCCAGAGCAGGGCGATCGAGCCGGCGCCGAATACGGCCGAGGCGATGACCAACGGAAGGGCTCTGCCGGTCAGGCCGTCGAACAGCGAAGGGGCGTCGGCCTTCAGGACAGCGATGCCGGCAAGAGCGATGGCCCCCACCACGACGCCGGTCCAGAGGCCTCGCCGCCGGAATCCTTCGGCCAGGTCTTCGGCCCCGGCCCGGACGGCATCCGCGGTGAGGTACACCGCGGCCAGATAGGCGCACACCCCCACGGCCAGGACACCAGCGAGCGCCGACGTGGGGTTGATCCAGCTGCCGAACACCTCACCCCTGGCGTTTCCGGGCGGGACGCGGCCCGAGGCGATGGCTCCGGCCACCGTTCCCAAGAAGAACGGCGTGATCACCGACGAGAGGGCGAAGGCTCCGCCGAACAGTCGCTTGAGCGGGACCTCCCCCACCGTCGTTCGGAAGGCGAACCCCGCCCCTCGCATGATGATCCCGAGCGCGGCAGCCGTCAGCGGCACGTACAGGGTGGACGCGATCGACGCGAAGGCGGGAGGGAACGCCGTCCACAGCACCACGATGGCGAAGATCAACCAGACGTGATTCGCCTCCCAGACGGGGCCGATGGATCGTTCGATCAGTGCCCGCTGCCGCGCTCCCCGCCGGGCGCCGCCCGCCACCAGGTCCCAGAACCCGCCCCCGAAGTCGGCGCCGCCGAGCAGCGCGTAGGCCGTCAGGCCCACCCAGGTCAACGCCAGGAGCGCCTGGGCCAGGGTCATGGGTTGCCGACGGGCGGCGATCGAAGCGCCCTCCGACTCATGCGGCCAGGTCGCCGCCTGGAGCTCGCTCTTGGGGCGCCAGCAGCGGAGCTCGAGCCAGGCGTCGCAGGACGTAGGCCGTCGCGACCGTGAGGAGGGCGTAGATGGCGAGCACCGCGTAGAACCCGTACCTGAGCCCGGGAGCCGAGCTCACGGCCTGCGTGGTGCGCAGGATTCCATAGACGATCCACGGTTGCCGGCCCACTTCGGTGGTGATCCACCCCGCTTCCAGTGCGACCACCGAAAGCACCCCGGCCAGCCCGGCCCCTCGCCAGAACCATCTCGAACGAGGGATATCCCGCCGCCGCATCCACGCCCCGGCGAACCAGGCCGAGAGCCCCAGGAGGGCGAGGCCGCAGGCCACCATGGCGTCGAACGCCAGGTGGACGAGCGTCACGGGTGGTCGCTGGTCTGGCCGGACGGTGTCGAGCCCTCGGATCTCGGCGTTCGAATCCCACCGGGCCAGGAGCGAGAGCCCCCGCGGGATCTCCACGGCATACCGGAGCTCTCCGTGGATCGCGACCCCCCCGAGATGCAAGGGGACCCCGCGTGCCGTGCGGAACACGCCTTCCATGGCCGCCAGCTTGATCGGCTGCTTCTCGGAGACGAACCGAGCCGCCCAGTCACCCACGCCGATCTGTACCGGGGTCACCACGGCGGCGAAGACGAACGGCAG
>JBKPGU010000080.1:0-3799 GCA_046729535.1 Actinomycetota bacterium | reverse complement strand
GATGTGGGAAGGGCGTGGACCGAACAAGCCGGCATCCTTCTCCGAGGGTCGGCCGAGCTCTTGAGCCCGGACCACCCGGCCGCCAAGGGGGCGCTGTCGGCCTGGTTCTCCAAGTACGGAGACGAGCTGGCCGGACGAGGGTTCGCCGCGTACACCGAGCGCGTTCGCCATCCCGCGCTCATGAGGGTTCCAGCCCGCGATTTCTCCACGTGGATCCACGCCATGGGGGCCGGTCGCTGATTCGGGAGGGCCGACCGGTGAGACTGGGGCGGGGCCGCCTGACGGCAGGTTTGCGGGCTTCCCGGATGCGCGCCTAGGATTCACTTGTGAATCGGTTCACAAAGTCCGGCGGCGTGTCCTGCCCCGCCGCCGAGACGTGCCGAAAGCTGCGAGCTTGAGCAAGGGGAAGGCCACGCAGCCCCCGATCGAGGCGGACGTTCTGGTCGTGGGAGCGGGGCCCGGAGGCTCGGCCACCGCCTACCACCTGGCCACACACGGCGCGGACGTGCTGTTGGTCGACAAAGCCATCTTCCCCCGAGAGAAGGTGTGCGGGGACGGCTTGACCCCCCGTGGGGTGCGGTCCCTGGAGCGGATGGGCGTCGATCCACGCGAATCCGGGTTCACGCGGGTGGACCGCCTGCGAACGTACGGTGTGAGGGGCACGGTGATCGACCTGCCCTGGCCGAAGCTCCGCAGCTTCCCGACCTACGGCGTGGTTCGAACACGCCTGGATCTGGACAACCTCCTGGCAACGCGAGCGGAGAAGGCGGGGGCCAGGTTCCTGCAGGGGATCGAAGCGACCAAGCCCGTCCGCGACGAGGACGGATGGGTCACCGGCGGGATCCTCAAGGAGAACGGAGACGTTCGCGAGGTCCGAGCCCGTTTCGTCGTGGCCGCGGACGGAGCCTCCAGCCGCTTCGCCCAACAGGCCGGGGTGTCGCGTGACGACTCGCGTCCCATGGGGATCGCCGCCCGTCGGTACTACCGCATCCCACGGGAGCAAGAGCCGGTGCTGGAAGCCTTCGTGAACATCGTTGACCCGGTCACCGACGGGGTGATGGCAGGGTACGGATGGATCTTCCCGCTGGGCGATGGAGTGGTCAACGTCGGCGCCGGACTGCTCAACACCTTCACCCGGTTCAAGGAGATCTCGGCCCGGAAGCTGCTCGACGCGTTCCTTGCCAACCTCCCTCGGGAATGGGGGATCGAGGAGGAGAACGCCGTCGGCCCGGTCCTGTCGGGGCCGATCCCGATGGGGATGAACCGGCAGCCGCTCGCCGTCCCGGGGATGTTGCTGGTCGGTGACGCCGGCGGCCTCGTCAACCCCTTCAACGGGGAGGGCATCGCGTACGCCATGGAGACCGGCGAGCTTGCGGCAGAGCTCATCACCGACGCGCTCACCAGGAACCGCCCGGCGGTGGCGCACATGTACCCGGTGCTGCTCCACGAGCGATACGGGCAGTACTACTACCTTGGGAGGCAGTGGGTCCGCATGATCGGCCATCCCCGGTTCATGCGGTTCGCCGTCGAACACGGCTTCCCACGGGAGAAGCTGATGAGCTTCGCCCTGCTGTTCATGGCGAACCTCACCGACGGCAAGAACGGTTCCTCCAAGGACAAGGTCATGCATGCCTTGCTATCCATGGCCCCGAAGCGATAGATGAGGACCGGCTACGCGCCCATCGTGATCCTGGCCGTCGTGGTAGGCGCGTTCGCGCTGTTGTCGCTGGCCGTTTCGGCATTGGTCAGGCCGAAGCGTCCGAACCCGGCGAAAGTCGCTCCGTACGAGTCCGGGATCATGCCCATCAAGCTCCCCAAGTCCGAACGCTTCCCCGTGAAGTTCTACGTGATCGCGATGCTCTTCATCATCTTCGACGTCGAAGCGATCTTCCTCTACCCATGGGCCGTGGCCTTCCGGCAGCTCGGGCTGTTCGGCTTGGTGGAGATGGTCGTGTTCATCGGACTCGTGCTCGTTGCCTACGTCTACGTGTGGCAGAAGGGCGGGCTCGAGTGGGATGGGGTCGCCCCGCCCCGAGGTCCGGGCGACGAAGGGTTCGAGCCGCTTCCGCCCAGCGTGGAACGAAGCCCCGGTGAGGGGGCGCTGGCCGGGGCTCGGTCCGCTGGGCAGGAGGGGTAGCCGTGCCGGTGCAGCGCCTCGACGGCATCCGGACCGGGCAAACCGGGCCGGAGATCGAGGACGAGCTCGAACGCGGCATCCTGCTCACCAGCCTGGGCAAGGCACTGGGCTGGGCTCGGAAGAACTCGATGTGGCCGGTCACGTTCGGCCTGGCCTGCTGCGCCATCGAGATGATGGCCGCCGGGGCCGCGGACTACGACCTGTCGCGGTGGGGGATGGAGATCTTCCGTGCGTCGCCTCGCCAGGCCGACCTCATGATCGTGGCCGGCCGGCTGTCCCAGAAGATGGCCCCCGTGCTTCGCACCATCTACGACCAGATGCCCGAGCCGAAGTGGGTCATCTCGATGGGCGTCTGCGCGTCCAGCGGCGGCATGTTCAACAACTACGGCCTGGTCCAGGGCGTGGACACGATCGTCCCGGTTGACATCTACGTCCCGGGCTGCCCCCCGCGGCCGGAGATGCTCATGTACGGCATCCTGCGCCTCCACGAGAAGGTGCAGCGCGAGGCCCGGGTGAGCTGATGGGGCCGGCGCAACTGGCCGAGCGGTTGCGGCAGCGATTCCCCGACGCCTTCGAGGCGCGCGGTGACGTGACGGTCACCACCGATCCAGGCGCCCTTCTCGCTTCGCTCGCATACCTTCGGGACCAGGACGACCTCGCCTTCGCGTTCCTGTCCGACGTGACGGCGGCCGACTGGCCGGACGCCGATCCCCGCTTCTGGGTCGCCTACCACCTCCTGTCGATGGAGCACGTCCACCGGGTTCGGGTGAAAGTGGGCCTATCCGGGTCCGACCCGCGGATCCCGACCGTCGCTCCGATGTTCCCCACGGCGAACTGGCTGGAGCGCGAGGTGTTCGACTTCTTCGGGATCACGTTCGAGGGGCACCCGGACCTCCGCCGGATCGAGATGCCCGAGGACTGGGTGGGGCACCCGCTCCGCAAGGACGAGCCGCTGGGCGGCGTGCGCACCCAGTACAAGGGAGCGTTCATACCTCCACCCGATGAGCGGGGGCTGTAGCGGTGAGCCAGGCGGGCGCCGTCCGCGACGAGACGATGATCATCAACATGGGGCCTCAGCACCCGTCGACCCATGGGGTGCTCCGGCTGGTTCTCGAGCTGGATGGGGAGAGGGTCGTGTCCTGCCGCCCGGTGATCGGCTACCTCCACACGGGCATCGAGAAGAACTGCGAGTACCGCACGTGGCAGCAAGGCGTCACGTTCGTCACCCGCGCCGACTACCTGTCGAGCTTCTTCGAGGAGCAGGCCTACTGCCTTGCCGTCGAGCGGCTCCTTGGGATTGAGGCGCCCCCCAGGGCCACGGTCATCCGGATCCTGACCTGCGAGCTGCAGCGGATCGCCAGCCATCTCGTGTGGCTGGCGACCACGGGTCTGGAGCTGGGGGCCATCTCGATCATGCTGTACGGCCTCCGGGAGCGCGAGCTCATCCTGGACATCTTCGAGGCGGTCACCGGGCTCAGGATGAACTACGCCTACCACCGGATCGGCGGCCTGTCCATGGACCTCCCCGACGGGGCCGTGGAGGACGTCAAGCGGTTCCTCGACATCATGCCGGGCCGCATCGACGAGTACGAAGAGCTGCTGACGGGCAACCCCATCTGGCGGCAGCGGACGGTGGGGATCGGTTACGTATCGAAGGAGGAT
>JBKPGU010000079.1:0-4773 GCA_046729535.1 Actinomycetota bacterium | reverse complement strand
CGGATCCCACACCGCGACGGTGACGCTGATCGCCGGACCGGCCGTCTAGGGGCCCTCCGGGACGTCTTGCCGAGCGAGCTCAACCGAACCGGCTCGCCCAGCGAGCGGATCGGAGACTAGTAGGTAGATCGGATCCGGGGCCTCGTCCGTGCGAGGAGAGCGAGCGCACGGCAGAGGCGGGGGATATGGAGGGGAGCTGCTTCGGCGGCT
This sequence comes from Actinomycetota bacterium, assembly GCA_046729535.1. Lineage (GTDB taxonomy): Bacteria > Actinomycetota > UBA4738 > UBA4738 > UBA4738 > JBKPGU01. The sequence continues at coordinate 4,563 of JBKPGU010000079.1, read as the reverse complement.
CCACTCTTCGTACCGGGCGCTGAGGAGTTGGCGGCCCTCACTCCCCTGGTCGTCGATGGGGCTGGTTGAATGCTTGCTTTCCTGGAATCCCTTGCGTCGAAGCGAGCCGAGGTGGGAAGATATTTGCTCGTCCGGGCCGAAAGGTTCGGCGAGGGCGGCGGCGCGACGCGGGCACGCGCCGCCGCCTCTTATTTTCCGGTGTTATCGTGGTTCGTCCCGGGGCGCGTAGCTCAGCGGGAGAGCGCTTGCTTCACACGCAAGAGGTCACAGGTTCAATCCCTGTCGCGCCCACTCCCACCACTATCATCGGTTCCTGATGCCGAAGGTCACGCTTCCCGGAGGACAGGCCATCGAGGTCGCGTCCGGCACGCCTGCTGGTGACGTCCTTCCCGAGGGCGCGATCTGCGCGCGGGCCGACCGGGTGCTGGTCGATCTGTCGTGGCCCGTCGAAGACGACGTGACGCTCGAGCCCGTGCATCTCACGGAACCCGAGGGCCTGCACGTGCTGCGGCATTCCACCGCCCACGTCATGGCCCAGGCCGTATGCGACCTCTATCCCGGTGCGAAGTACGCGATCGGCCCGCCAATCGAGGACGGTTTCTACTACGACTTCGATCTATCGGAGGCCCTCAAGCCCGAGGACCTCGGGCGGATCGAGGCCCGGATGCTGGAGATCGCGGCCGCCGACCAGCCGTTCCTCCGCGAGGAGCTGGGGCGGGAGGAAGCGCTGCAACGGTTCGCCGATCAGCCGTTCAAGCGGGAGATCATCGAGTCGGCCGACGAGTCCGAAGGCGCCCTGGGGGCCGTGTTCTCGGTCTACCGGAACGACGGATGGGCCGACCTCTGCCTGGGTCCCCACATCGGCTCGACCTCCAAGCTGGGTGCGTTCAAGCTCCTCAGCCTCGCCGGGGCGTACTGGCGGGGGGACGAACGCCGTCCCCAGCTGCAGCGGATCTACGGGACGGCCTGGGCCACCGAAGAGGATCTGGCCGATCACCTCCATCGGCTGGAAGAGGCCGAGAAGCGCGACCACCGCCGCCTGGGCCGGCAACTGGACCTGTTCTCGGTCCCCGACGAGCTCGGAGCCGGGCTCCTCGTGTGGCACCCGCGTGGGGGTCTGTTCCGCAAGGAGATTGAGGACTTCGCCCGCGAGATCCACCTGAGGCGGGGGTACGCGCCGGTGTTCACCCCGCACATCGCGAAGTCGATCCTGTGGGAGACCTCGGGCCACCTGGCCAAGTACAGGGACAACATGTACCCGCCCATGCACGACGAGCACGACATCGACTATTACGTGAAGCCGATGAACTGCCCGTTCCACGTCCTGGTGTACAAGTCGCAGACCCGCTCGTACCGGGACCTGCCCATCCGGCTGTTCGAGCTGGGGACCATCTACCGGCACGAGCGGGTCGGGACGTTGCACGGGCTGCTGCGCATCCGCGGCGGTACCCAGGACGATTCGCACATCATCTGCACCCGCGACCAGCTGGTCGATGAGGTCCTGCGGGCTTTCGAGCTGACCCTGGAGATCCACCGGACGTTCGGCTTCGAGGACTTCGTGATCAACCTGTCCACGAAGCCCGGCGTCGCCATCGGGAACGAGGAGATGTGGGCCGACGCCACCGAGTACCTGCGACAGGCCCTGGACAAGAGCGGTCTGGAGTACAGCGTGGCCGAAGGCGAGGGGGCCTTCTACGGGCCGAAGGTCGACTTCCACGCCACCGACGCCATCGGCCGGCTGTGGCAACTGACCACGATCCAGTGCGACTTCGCCTTGCCCGAACGGTTCGACATGGAGTACATGGGCGAGGACAACCAGCGCCACCGGCCGGCGATGATCCACCGCGCCATCCTGGGGACCATCGAACGGTTCGTGGGTGTGCTCATCGAGCACTACGCCGGGGCCTTCCCCACGTGGCTGTCGCCGGAGCAGATCCGCATCCTGCCCGTGGCCGACCGCCACGCCGACCATGCCCGCTCGCTGGCCGGACGGTTCGAGGAGCGAGGTCTGCGGGCCACCGTCGACGACAGCCGGGAGACCGTCCAGAAGAAGATCCGCGCCGCCCAGCTGATGAAGGTCCCCTACACCCTTGTGGTGGGGGACCGGGAGATCGAACAGGGGACCGCGGCCGTCCGAGAGCGGACCGGGACCGAGGTACGCGGCGTGCCGTTCGAACCCTTCCTCGAGGCGGTGGCGGCCGAGGCGACGAGCCGCGCGTTGGAAGGGATCGATCTCGACGAGCTGAAGGGACCGGGCGGCGGCGAGCCGGGCCCGACCGTCTAGGTGGAGCGGCTGTGGTCGCCGTGGCGGATGGAGTACATCCAAGACGCGCGCGATCAGGCCGATGCCGGATGTCTGTTCTGCGACAAGCCGAAGCTGGGTGACGACCGCGCGGCGCTGGTCCTGGCCCGCGCCGGGTCGGCGTTCGCCATGCTGAACGCGTACCCGTACAACCCGGGCCACCTGATGATCGCCCCCTTCCGGCACACGGCCGAACTGGAGGGGCTGGACCAGACCGAGCTGCGCGACATCGACGCGTTGCTCCAGCGAAGCGTCGAGGCGTTGAAGGAGTGGTCCGGGCCGGACGGCTTCAATATCGGCATGAACCTGGGCCGCGTGGCGGGGGCGGGGATCGCGGACCATCTGCACTGGCACGTCGTTCCCAGATGGAACGGCGACACGAACTTCATGCCTGTGGTGGGGGAGACCCGGGTGCTGCCCGAACTGTTGGCCGACACCTGGGCGAAGCTTCAGCCATTGTTCGATCGCTGAACCCTGTTGGAATGCTCGAGCCGGCGTGAGCGAGGACCAGCTCCACGACCGTCGCGACGCGGACCTCCACGGGCGGCTCCTGCTGGGGGAGCGGGCGGCGTTCGACGAGCTGTACGAACGCTACGCAGCTGCGGCCTACGGGCTCGCCTTCCGCGTGATCGGCCACGAAGCGCTGGCCCAGGAAGTGGTGCACGACTCGTTCCTGGCCCTGTGGCGGGCGCCGGAGGCATACGACCCGGCGCGCGGTCCCTTCCGCAGATTCTTCCTGTCTCTTGTCCATCATCGGGCCGTCGACGTTGTCCGGCGGGAGGAGCGCCAGCGCAAGCTGCCCGAGAGGATGAACCCCGAGCCGGTCACGGACGAAGATGTAGCGGAGCGGGTGGTCGACCAAGCATGGCTGGTCGACCGGCGGGCCCGAGTGATCGCGGCACTACGAGAGCTCCCTCCCGAGCAGCGGGAGGTGCTCGAGATGGCGTATTTCGGCGGCCGCACCCAGGCCGCCATCGCCCAGGAGCTGAACATCCTGTTGGGAACGGTGAAGACCAGGACCCTGTCGGCGCTGCGGAAACTCCACCGCATCCTCGAAGAGGGGGGCGACCCGTGAGCGTCGACCACGAGCACGTGCAGGAGCTGCTGGCGGGGTTCGCCCTGCACGCTCTCGACCCGGATCAGCTCCGCGAGACCGAGGAGCTGCGGGCGAAGCACCTTCCGGGGTGCGACGAATGCCGTGCGGCGCTGGCTTCGTTCGAGGCGACGGCGGGGGAGCTTGGGATCGCGGCAGGGCGAAGCCTCCGCCTCGGCTCCTGGACCGTCGCCTCCGCCGCGAGCTGGCGAACGACCGCGGGCGGCGCTGGGTCGCCTACCTTCCTGTGGCGGCTTCGGTCCTTGTGGCCGGTGGGCTGCTGATGTGGAACGCCCAGCTTACCTCCCGCATCGGGCACGCCGAGCAGCGCCAAGCGGCCTCGGCCGAGCTGCTCACCGCGGTCAGCCACCCAGCCTCGAAGGTCCTTCCGCTGCCGTTGGCAGGCATGCGGACCGCCGCTGCGGAGGCGCCCGCCCAGCTGGCCGCGGCCGTCATCCCCGGCCGTGCCGTCCTGTACGTGTTCGGCTCGATGCCGGCCCCGAACGACGGCCGCGTCTACACGGTGTGGTTGGTGAGGTCAGGCCGCTACGAAAACGTCGCGGCCTTCATCCCGGAGAAGGGAAGCGTCCTGCTCGCCTTGCGCATCAACCCTTCAGGGTACGAACGGTTGCTGATCACCGAGGAGGAAGGAGGGGCGAGGAAAGGCGAGGCTTCCGAGAACCACCTCACCGAAGTCGCGCTCTGACCTTGGGCTAGCCCTCTTCCTTCTCCTTGCGAGCTTGTTCGATGACCTTTTCGGCCAGGTGAGACGGGACCTCTTCGTAGTGGTCGAACTTCATGGAGAACGTTCCCCGGCCCTGGGTCATGGAGCGCAAGTCGATGGCGTACCTCGTCATCTCCGCTTGCGGGGCCAAGGCCCGGATGCGCTGCTTGCCGGCCCCCGTTCCTTCCATCCCCAGGATCCGGCCCCGCTTCGAGTTCAGGTCGCCCATGATCTCGCCCGTGTAGTCGTCGGGGACCACGATCTCCACCTCGACGATGGGCTCAAGCAATGACACCCCCGCCTTCGCCGCGGCGTCCTTGAGCGCCAGCGCCCCTGCGATCTGGAATGCCATGTCGCTGGAGTCCACCGCGTGGAACTTGCCGTCCACCAGTGTGACCCGGATGTCCACCATGGGGTACGGCGTCACCACACCATCGGTCATCG
>JBKPGU010000078.1:0-6467 GCA_046729535.1 Actinomycetota bacterium | reverse complement strand
GTCGCGCTCGAACTCCTTGTTCAGGACTTCGAGCGAATATCCCATCTCGACGGCCGCCCGTACCGCCCGGAGGGCGTCGTCCTCGTGAACCGCCGGGATACCGAACACCGCCATGACCGCGTCCCCGATGAACTTCTCCACGCTCCCGCCGTGTCGTTGGAGGACGGTCTTCATCGCGTCGAAGTAACGGCCCATGACTCGGCGCATCGACTCCGGGTCGAGGCGCTCGCCCAGGCTGGTCGAACCGGTGACGTCGCTGAACACGACCGTGACAGTCTTGCGGACCTCGCGGGCGGCCGAGGGTGCAGGAGCCAGCTCCGCCCGGCAGAAGCCGCAGAACTGGAACCCCTCGGGGTTCTCCCGGCCGCAGCTGCGGCACGTCACCATGGCTTGGAGTCTACGGGCGACCCCGGGCCGGTTCGAGGCGGTACGCTCGCCGCCGTGAGCGACGTCCTCTCACCGCGAACGCGCCACGCCCGCGCTCTGTTCGCCGGCCTCCCCTCGAGTTACGAGTGGCTCGGAGCGGCCACCTCCTTCGGGCAGGACCCTCGGTGGCGCCGGTTCATGGTCTCGTGTCTCGGGGTCGGCCCGGGGAATCGGGTCCTGGACGTGGCCACGGGGACATCGGCCGTGGCCCGAGAGATCGTCCGCCGGACCGGGGCATCGGTTGTCGGCCTCGATCAGAGCGAGCACATGGTCCGCCAGGGCCGGGCGAAGGTGGCACGCGCCAGGATGGAGGACCGTGTGCGGTTCGTCCTCGGGCACGGGGAGCGGCTGCCGTTCCCCGATGCCTCGTTCGGCGCCGTCACGTTCGCCTATCTGTTGCGCTACGTGGACGACGTCGGTGCGACGCTTCGGGAAATGGCCAGGGTGATCCGGCCCGGCGGCGTCCTGGCCGGCGTGGAGTTCCACGTCCCCGCTGGTCTGTGGCATCCCCTCTGGCTGGGCTACACGCGCGGCGTGATGCCGGTGGCCGGTCGTGTCGTCTCGAAGGCGTGGTGGGCTGCGTTCCGATTCCTCGGTCCGAGCATCTCGGACTTCTACGAACGGCTGCCCATCGCCACGCAGCTCGACCTGTGGCGGGCCGCGGGCATCGAGGACGTTCGGGCTCGAGTAATGAGCCTCGGGGGCGGCGTGGTGATCTGGGGGCGAAAGCTTGGCGGGTGACGAGCGGCCCGCGTTCTACGCGTTGCGAGGCGGGGGCTGGCGCGACTACCTGTCGCTCCTCCACCCGCCGTACACGGTGTGGCACCTCTCGTACGTGGCACTGGGTGCCTCGATCGCCCCCGTGCTGAACGGCGCCCGGCTGGGAGCGAGCGTGCTGGCCTTCTTCCTGGGCGTTGGGCTGACCGCGCACGCGCTCGACGAGTTGCACGGCCGTCCCCTCCAGACCCAGATCTCCGACCGGATCCTGTGGGGCATCACGCTCGTGGGGTTGGCCGGCGCCGTGGGGCTCGGGGTGTTGGGCGCGGCGAAGGTCTCCTGGTGGCTGCTGGCGTTCGTGGCCTTCGGAGGCTTCATCGTGCTGGCGTACAACCTCGAGCTGTTGGGGGGCCGGTTCCATTCCGACGCGTGGTTCGCCATCTCGTGGGGGGCGTTCCCCGCCCTGACCGCATACTTCGCTCAGGCTGGGAAGCTTCGAGTGGAGGCGGGCCTGATCGCATTGGCCTGCCTGTTCCTCTCCGCGGCCCAACGCCGCCTGTCGACACCGGTTCGAAGGCTCCGGCGCAGCGTCGAATCCTTGGAGGGCCGCATGGTGCTCCGCGATGGCACCGAGCTACCCCTCGACGAAGCCATGCTACGGGGCACGCCCGAAGCGGTGCTGCGAATCCTGTCGTTGGCCATGCCCCTCCTGGCCGTATCCCTGGTCGCGGCCCGTCTCCTTTAGCTACCGCAGGCCGGGTTCGTCGATCGTGAGGGTCAGGGCATCGGCGTCCAGTGTGGCCGTCACACCGAGCGGGATGGCCGCGAGGTGTTTGCCGTGCCCGAGCGGCAACTTGTAGAGCACCGGGATGCCGAGCGGCTCGAGCTTCTCTTCGAGGACGTCCTCCAATGATTTCGTCCTTGGGGTCTCGGGTCGCCCTTCTCGCCAGTCGCAGTTGTGGAGCTCGCCCACCATCACGCCGACGACCCCGTCGAGCTTTCCGGTGTGCAGGAGGTGGGTGAGGATCGAATCCATCTCCCACGGGGGATGGTCGAGGGCCTCGAAGAAGAAGATGCATCCGTCAAGGTCGATCTCCCAGGGCGTGGCCAGGGTCTGCATGACCAGCCACAGGTTCCCGCCGACCAGCGGAGCGGTGACGCGCCCTCCTCGGATGGCCCGGACGTACGGATCGTCGGGATCACGCGGCACCTCGCCTGCCCCTCCATCCTTCAGGACCGAGAGCAGCCGCTCCTTGCTGAAATCGCTGACGTCGTTCGACCCCATCCCGTGCAGCCCGTTGGCGTGGACAGTGGCCAGGCCTGTCCGCTGGAGAACCGCGACGTGGAGCGACGTGATGTCGGAGAAGCCGACGAGGGCTTTCGGGTTCTCCGCGATGACGTCGAAGTTCAGGTGGGGGATGGTCTGCGACGAGCCGTAGCCGCCGTGGAGGCACTGCACCACGTCGACTTCGGGATCGGCGAACATGGCCATGAGGTCCCGGGCCCGGGACTTGGGATCGCCGGCCACGTAGTCGTCTCGCTCCCAGATCCCGTCGCCGAGCTTCACGCGGTAGCCTCGGCCCTCCCACCATTCGACGCCGCGCAGGACCTCCGACCGGTTGAAGTAGGGGCCGGCAGGGGCGGGTACCCCGATCGTCCCCTCGTCAGGCAACCTTCGGCCGAATCGTGTCGGCTTGTTCACTCGGGCTTCTCGACGGGGGGCCGCCGCTCCGGCAGGGGTTTCTCCCGCAGCTCGCGAACATAGGAGATGCACTCGGCCACGGCTGCCTCCAGGAACGCCTTTCCCTTCTCGGCGGTCGCCAGCGTGGGCGAGCCCTGCACGCCCGTCCGGCTGAACGAGGACCACCAGGGCATGAGCCGGAGCGATCCGTCGGCCCACCACTCGAGGTGGGCGTTCTCGCCAGCCGGATACCCGTGCTCGTCGACCGCCTTCGACATGTCCACCGCGTCGGGGTCGATATGGAGGTAGATCGAAGTCTCGAGCTCGTCCGCATGGGCCATCCCGCCGAAGGATGACTCCCGGATCGCCTCGACCGCCTCGATCCCCTTCCGGCTGACGAGGTAGAACGCGGCCGCAGCCAGTACTTCGGGGTGATCGATCATCGTGAGGCGGGCGGCCATCTCCACCAGGTTCTGGTTCGACCCGTGGCCGTTGTAGAACAGCATCCGCTTGAACCCGTGGTGGGCCAACGAGGTCCCGACGTCCTTGCAGTAGTTCGTGAACGTCTCCCAACCGATCGAGATCGGCCCGGGGAAGTCCATGTGGTGCGGATCGTAGCCGTGAGGGATGGTCGGGAGCAGGACGATCTCCTCCGGAGCCTCCTCGGCGGCCCGCCGGCAGATCTCGGTGATGATCCGAACGTCGGTGTCGACGGGCAGGTGGACGCCGTGGTCCTCGAGCGTGCCGACGGGAATGAGACACACCCGATCCTCAGCCGCGGCTCGCCGGACCTCCGGCCACGTCAGGCGTTCGTACAGGAGTGGCCGCGACCACACGAGCTATCGACCTCCTCTCTCGACGACACGAACGTCAGCCATCGCGCGCACGGGGCTCAGGCTACCAACGGAACCCGTGCGGGCGATAGGCGGCGGGCGGGCCGCTCATTCGGAGCTTTCCCGATAGGCTGGGTCTCGGCGATGGCGAAGCAACCGATCCGGACCGCGCAGACGATCGGAGAGCTTCGTGCCTTCGGGTACGAGGATCGGACGGTCAAGGAAGAGCTGCGGGAGAACCTCCTGGCGAAGTTGCACGATGGGGAGGCGTTGTTCCCCACGATCGTCGGTTTCGACGAGTCGGTCATCCCGGGGCTCGAGCGTGGAATCCTGGCGGGGCACGATCTGATCCTGCTGGGGGAGCGCGGGCAGGCCAAGACACGTCTCATCCGGCACCTCGTCCAGCTCCTGGACGAGGAGACTCCGTTCATCGCCGGATGCGAGGTCAACGATCATCCCTTTCGGCCGATCTGCGCCAGATGCCGCCAGCTGGTCGGATCCGAAGGGGAAGGCGTGGCCATCGATTGGCTCCCCCGCGACCGGCGCTACGCGGAGAAGCTGGCCACCCCGGACACAAGCGTGGGCGACCTGATCGGCGACGTCGACCCCATCCGGGTGGCCGAGGGGCGGTATCTGTCCGACGAGCTGACCATCCATTACGGCCTGATCCCCCGCACCAACCGGGGGATCGTGGCCATCAACGAGCTCCCCGATCTACCGGAGCGGATCCAGGTGGCCCTGTTCAATATCATGGAGGAACGCGACGTCCAGATCCGCGGGTACCAGGTCCGCTTGCCGCTGGACCTGCTGCTGGTAGCGACGGCCAATCCGGAGGACTACACGCACCGTGGCCGGATCGTGTCTCCGCTTAAGGACCGTTTCGGGACGCAGATCCGAACCCACTACCCCGAGACCCTCGGCGACGAGATCGCCATCATGGAGCAGGAATCGCGCTCACCCGCCGGGAGAGGAGCCATCCAGGTGCGGGTCCCCGCGTTCATGAAGGAGCTGCTGGCAGCCGTCACCGCCGAGCTCCGACACTCGCCCCAGATCAACCAGCGGAGCGGCGTCTCCGTGCGCTATTCCATCGGGAACCTCGAGACGCTGACGGCCGCGGCGCTCCGCAGGGCGGCCATGGCCGGAGAGTCCGAGGCCGTGCCGCGGTTGGTCGACCTCCCCGCTGCCTTGAGCGGCTCGCTGGGCCGGGTGGAGTTCGACGCCGTCGAAGAGGGCCGCGAGGAGGAGATTCTCCTGCGGGCGCTGAAGAATGCGGTGCTGGAAGTGTTCAGGCGCCGCCTGTCTGGGTTCGACTTTGCTCCCATCCTGGCCCGGTTCAACGACGGCCTGGCCGCCGATACGTCCGATCTCATGCCGGCGTCCCAGTTCCTGGCCCAGTTCAACGACCTCCCCGGGCTTGGCAAAATGCTTGGACGGTTGGGGGTCGAAGAGGAGAGCCCGGGCGTGGCGGCCTCGGCTCTCGAGCTGGCCCTCGAGGGACTGCACCTCTCGCGCCGACTGAACCGGGAGGCGGGCGGCCGGGTCGGCACGTACCGATACGAGGGACTCGGCACGGGTCGCTGAATCCCCGCTGCTAGGCTCCCCAGGCCATGGCGACCGTCCACAAGGCCATCGGGTTCGTCATCGTTTCGGCTTTCGGCGTGATGTTCCTGTGGGGTCTGGTCGCGTTCATCGTCAAGCGAGAGCCGAACCAGTGGTGGTGGCGTCTGCTCGCTGCCCTACAGGTCGTCCTCATCGTGCAGCTCGGGGCCGGCCTCGCCTTGCTGATGCTCGGGCGCAGCCGTTCGCTGCTCCACTACGCATACGGGGCGGTGTTCCCTGCCATCGTGCTGGTCGGAGCCCACGTCATCGCCCGAGGACTCGAGGACGAAGCCGACTCGTGGAAAGTGTTCGCCGTGGCGAGCTTCTTCCTGGTCGGCCTCACGTTGCGGGCCCTGACGACCGGGTTGGACCTTCCCTAGGGTTCGGAGTCTCGCGGAAGGGGCCACTCCTCCAGCGCGTAGGCCACCGCCTGCTCGAGGGTCATGGCCTTCCCTTTCGCAGACGCGGCCTCGATGGCCTCTTCGTCCAACGCTCCACGGGCCGCGCCGCGAGCGTCCGGGATGACCACCAGCGCGGTGGGCGCCGCGCCGCCCAAGGTGTCGCGGATGTTCTGGGCGGCGGCGGTCAGGACGATGGCTCGCTCGAACCTCCCCTCCCCGATCGCCACCGCCGCCAGGTCGTCGAGGGTGAAAGCGATCCCGGACATGTCGCCCAAACTCATGAACATCCGGATCGTCCTCACCATGTAACCGGTGGCTTCCTCGAACTGGCCCCGTTCGGAGGCGACCCGCCCCAGCATGCCCAGCGCGTTGGCTGTTCCGAACGTATCCCCGGCCTCCTCCACCAGTGGAAGGGCGCCCTTGATCTCCAGGGCGGCGGCCTCAAGGTCGCCGGCCAGTTGATAGCCCATCCCCAGCGACATCCTGGCGTTGCCTTCCCCTCGCTTGTCCCCGACCTCACGGAACAGCGTGGTGCTTTCGTCGAACAGCGCCATGGCCCGATCGAATTCGGCGCGAATGGTGGCGATGTAGGCCAGGCTGTACAGGACCTCGGCGATCTGGCTTCGTTCGCCCAGCTCCTTCCAGATCTCGAGGCTCTCGTTCCAGTACGTGGAGGCCAGGTCGTAGTCGCCCTGCCAGTAGACGAGACCGGCCAACCCGTTGAGCCCCTTGGCCCGTGCTGCGCTTCTGGGTTGCGCCGATGGCTGGGCAAGCAGCTCGGTGATCCAGGCTCTTCCTTCGGTGAAGTGG
>JBKPGU010000077.1:0-11960 GCA_046729535.1 Actinomycetota bacterium | reverse complement strand
GTCGTCGGCCCCCATCTCGATGCACCGGACCGCGCTGGCCACGTCGTCGATGGATGTGATGACGATGACCGGCAGATGGAGGAGCTGGGGGTCGGCCTTCATCCTGGCCAGGACCCCGAAGCCGTCAACCTCCGGCATGATGATGTCCAGAAGGACGGCGTCGAACACATCGGTCCGAAGCAGTTCGAGGGCTTGTCGCCCATCCATCGCGGTGGTCACTCGGTGGCCCTCCTGCTCGAGGCCCTTCGCGAGGGTGGCCCGGGCCACGGCATCGTCCTCGGCCACGAGGATCGAGGCCTGCTCGGTCATGAGGCGGTTCCTGGGCGGAGGGCCTTGCGGACCCGAGCGAACTCTTCCGCGATGTCCTCCACCAGCGCGGGTGCGTCCTCCAAGCGACTGGCCTGTCCGAGTTCCTCCAGCCGTCGGCAGAGGTCCGAGAGATCCGACGCCCCGAAGCTGGCCGCGGTCGACTTCAGGGAATGGGCGTGCCGCCGAACCTCGGCCGCGCGGCCGGCGGCGGCGTCGGCCCGGAGCTCCCCCAGGATGCGTTCGGTGTCTTCGAGGAAGGTCGTCATGACCTCCTCCAGCGCCTCCTGGCCTCCCACCGTCCTCCGGAGCTGGTCGAGGTCGCCGTGGTCGATCCTCGCCGGTCCCCCCTCTCCGCCCCTCGCGCCGCCACCCACGGGGGTTGCGCGGGCCAGGGCCGCTGCCAGTTCCTCCTGTCGGATGGGTTTGCTCACGTAATCGTTCATCCCCGCGGCGAGGCAGGCTTCGCGGTCGGCCTCGGTGGCTCCCGCGGTCATCGCGATGATCCTCGGTCGGTCGGATCCGGGCCACCGCTCCAGGATCCTCCTCGTGGCCTCCAACCCATCCATCTCGGGCATCTGGACGTCCATCAGGACGACGTCGTACGACTGACGCTCCAATGCCTGGAGCGCCTCGAGGCCATCCGCGGCGACGTCGGCACGGTAGCCCAGCTTCTCGAGCAGGAGGAGGGCCACGCGCTGGTTCACCGCGTTGTCCTCGGCGAGCAGGATCCGAAGCGGGGCCCGATCCTCGACGGGGGTTGCTGCCTGAGGCGTTGGCGGTGCGACCCTCTGGGGGGCCGTCTGAGGGGCGAAGATCCCGATCAGTACGTCGTAGAGCTGGGAGGGCCTGATCGGCTTCGTCATGTACGCGGCGAACTGCCCGCCGGCCGGCGATGGGTCCCGGTACCCCAGCGAGGTCAGCATCACCAGCGGCAACGCTTCGGGGTCACGATGGCGACGGATCTCTTCCGCCAACGCGAGGCCGTCCATCTCGGGCATCTGCATGTCAAGGATCGCCACGTCGAACGGCTCGCCTCCGCGTACGTACTCGAGGGCGTCGTTGGGCGTTGCCGCCTCTTGGGGCACCATCCCCCACGACTCGGCTTGGCGTCGGAGGATCTCCCGGTTGGTCGCGTTGTCATCCACGATCAACACCCGCTTTCCCGCGATCTCCGGGATGGCCTCGAGCTCTTCGGCTGCCAACGGCCCCGCTGCGGCCTGGGCCCGGATCGTGACGTGGAACGTGGAACCTTGCCCGACCCGGCTCTCGACCGACATCCGCCCGCCCATCTCCTCCGCGAGGCGCTTGCTGATCGCCAGGCCCAGGCCGGTGCCGCCGTACCGGCGAGTAGTGGAGGCGTCGACCTGGGTGAAGGCCTCGAACAGCCGGTCCATCCGGTCCTCGGGGATACCGATCCCGGTGTCCCGGACCGAGAAGTGGATCTCATATCGCTTGGGGCCTCCGTCGGGAGAGAGCTCATCGGGCGCGGCGTCCACCCTCAGGACCACCTCTCCCCGTTCGGTGAACTTCACACCGTTGTTCAGAAGGTTGAGCAAGATCTGCCGCAGCCGGGTGAAGTCCCCGACGATCGCCGCCGGCGTCCGGGGGTCGATCACGTAGGCGAGGTCCAAAGACTTGTCCGCCGCGAGGGTGGCCACCAGCTCCAGCGCCGACTCCACGCACTGGCGGAGCCGGAAGGGTTGATGCTCCAGGTCCAGGCGTCCGGCTTCGATCTTCGAGAAATCGAGGATCTCGTTGATCACGGTCAGCAACGCGTCCCCACTCGTTCGGATGACCTCCCCGTAGCTCCGCTGCTCGGGCGCAAGGTTGGTGTCGAGCAGCAGGCCCGTCATGCCGATCACGGCGTTCAGAGGGGTGCGGATCTCGTGGCTCATCGTGGCCAGGAACGCGCTCTTGGCGTGAGTGGCCGCCTCCGCCTCTCTGCGGGCCTGTTGGAGCTCCCCGATGTCGGTATACATCGTGAAGTAGGCGACCTGCTCGCCGCCCACGAAGATCGGGGCAGCCACCATATCGACGTCGATCAGCGAGCCGTCCTTGCGCGTTCGTCTGGTCACCAGGTGGACTTGACCGCCCGTGGCCGCTTGCTGGGTCACGTCCAAGGCTTCTTGCCGAATCTCATCACGGTTGGCGACCAGGTCATCGATGTTTCGTCCGATCGCCTCATCGCGGGAGTAGCCGAGGAGCCGTTCGGACGCGGGATTCCACGACGTCACGGTTGCTTTAGCGTCAACGGTCATGATCGCCACCGGACTCGTCTGTAGGAGCGACTCGTAGTACCGCTTCTGCCGCTGGATCTCGCTGATGTCGTGGTAGATGACCACGTGCCCGACGCGTTCGCCGGCCACGAAGACCGGTGTCCCGGTCATCTCGACATCGATCAGCGAACCGTCTTTTCGGGTCCTTCGGGTGATAGCTCGAACCTTCTCGCCCCGGGCCATCTCGGCGGTGAAAAGCTCGGCCTCGTCGCGAACTTGATCGATTTGGCCGACCAGCCCGTCGAGGTCCTTCCCGACGGCTTCGTCCGTTGGGTAGCCGAACAATCGCTCGGCCGCCGAGTTCCACCGGGTGACCAAGTTGTCATTGCCGACCGTCACGATGGCGGTGGGGCTGAGATCCAACACGGACTCGTAGAAGCGCTTCTGGCGCTGGATATCGCTGATGTCGAAATAGATCACGCTGTGGCCGACTCGCTCCTCGCCCACGTAGACGGGACCGGCCACGATCTCCACCTCGACGAACGACCCATCCTTCCGGGTTCGGCGGCCTATCTGCCGGACCCGCTGTCCCCGGAACCCGGCCTCGTTCATCGCGGCGGCTTCCTCCCGTATCTCGGGGGAGTTCGCAACCAGATCGTCGACGAAGCGGCCCACCGCCTCGTCGGCCGTGTAGCCGAAGAGCTCCTCGGCGGCCGGGTTCCATGAGGTCACGTGGAACTGTTCGTCGACGGTGATGATGGCCGTCAGGCTCAGGCGGAGAACCGACTCGAAATACCGCTTCTGGTGCTGGAGCTCGGTGATGTCGTGATAGATGGCCAGGAACCCGATGGCCTCTTCTCCCAGAACGATCGGCTCCGAGATGATTTCGACGTCGACCAGTGAGCCGTCCTTCCTGGTCCGCCGGGAGAAAGCTCGGACGCGCTCCCCCCTGATCGCCGCCTGTGTGTACCGAGCTCCCTCGGCACGGAGGTCCTCCCGATTGGCGACCATATCGTCGAGGTTCCGCCCGATGGCTTCCTCCGGCGTGTACCCGAACAGTTGCTCGGCGGCGGGGTTCCAAGCCGTCACGTTCGCCTGGAGGTCGGTCACGACGATCGCCGTCGGGCTGAGCTCCACCAGGGCTTGGTAGTAGCGCTTCTGCTGCTGGAGCTCGCTGACATCGTGGTAGAGGGCGTATTTGCCTACGAGTTCGCCGCCCAAGAAGATCGGGGCGGCCGTCACCGAGACGTCGACCACCGAGCCGTCCTTGCGGGTCCGGCGCGTCGTGAGCGCGACCTGCCGCTCGACGATGTCGTCGCTGACTTGGACGGCCTGGTCGTGGATGTCGGGTCGGTTCGCCACGAGGTCGTCGATGTTCCGGCCGATGGCCTCTTCGGCTGTGAACCCGAAGAGGCGCTCGGCCGCGGGGTTCCACGAAGTCACGATGTCGTTGGGATCGACAGTGCCGATCGCAGTCGGACTCAGCTCGACGAGAGCCTCGTAGTACTGCTTCCGCCGTTGGAGCTCCGAGATGTCCAGGTAGATGGCGTACCTGCCCACGAGTTCGTCGCCGACCAGGACGGGAGCCCCCAACAGCTCAACGTCGACTAGGGAGCCGTCCTTCCGCGTCCGCCGGGTGACCGTCCGAACCTGGCCTCCCTTAGCCGTGCGGTTGAGGCGTTCGGCTTCGTCACGGATCTGCTCGTCCTGCGCCACCAGGTCGTCTACGTTGCGTCCGGTGGCTTCCTCCGCCGTGTATCCGAAGAGCTGTTCGGCGGCGGGGTTCCACATCGTCACGCGGTCCTGGGTGTCGATCGCCACGATCGCCGCCGGGCTCACTGAGAGGAGAGCCTCGTAGAACCGCCTCTGCCGGTGGAGCTCCGTGACGTCGTGATAGATACCGAAGGTTCCGATGGCCTCACCGTTCGATAGAAGGGGAGCGGCACGGACCTCGACGTCGACCAGGGTGCCGTCCTTCCGGGTCCGGCGGGTGACCGTCCGGATCCGATCCTTCCCGAGTGTCCGTTCGCTGTAGGCCACGGCGGCCTGGTGCAGCTCTTCGGTCTTCGCCACGAGGTCGTCGAGGTTTCGTCCGAGGGCTTCTTCGGCCGTGTAGCCGAACAGCTCCTCCGCCGCTGGGTTCCAGGCCACGACGCTCGAGTCACGGTCGGTGATGACGATGGCAGAGGGGCTGATCTCGAGAAGCGGCTCGAGCAGCTGCTTCTGCGTCAGCAACTCCTCGTCGGCATGGTCCGGCGACACCGCCTTACCCACGCCATACCCCCTGTGCCGCACGAACTCGGATGTGCATGGGACGCCCCCTCAAGCAGATTCTCTCCTGGATTCTTGCCGCCTTCTCGCGGGCTGTCGACCCCCCCGCGGTTTGAGGCATGGGCCTCCGTGAGGTGGGTGCGCCTCCGCCTCGATAGGTGAGATTGGCCTTGCTGATGAAGCTCGCGAAATCGACTAGCCTCGAAGGTCCTGGTCACCAGCCGAAAGGGAGGAATCATGGACAAGGTCGTGCACTTCGAGATACCGGCGGACGATCCCGAACGAGCCCGTTCGTTCTACGACTCGGTTTTCGAGTGGCGCCTCCAGCCGATGGATGGCTACGACTACACGATCGCGGTGACGACGCCTGTCGACGAGCAGACCCAGATGCCGACGGTCCCGGGGGCGATCAACGGCGGCATGAGGCAGCGAAGCCCGGAGACGCCTGCGCCGCTGATCGTGATCCAGGTCGATTCGATCGACGAGTCGCTCAAGAAGATCGAGACCGAGGGTGGGACCACGGTCACTCCGAGGACCGAGATGGCCGGCATGGGTGCGTTCGCGTACTTCAAGGACAGCGAAGGGAACGTCATCGGGCTGTGGGAGACCCTCTGAGGGCAGGCTCAGGGGGGGCGCAAGGCGGCCTGATAGGCCCTGCGCCACCGAGTCGGATACCGCACACACCACTGGACGGCAGGCAGGACTCGACGTTGCGCCGTCGGTGCGGAAGTGACAAAGTCCGGGCTCTAGTCGGAAGGAGGGACGATGCCTGTCTACATCTCGCTGATCAAATGGACCGACCAGGGCCGGTCCAAGGTGACTTCGCTTCCCGACAGGGTGGGGGAGGTGGACAAGAGGATCGCCTCGCTTGGGGGCAAGACCCTCGGGAACTACTTCACCATGGGACGGTTCGACCAGATCGCCGTTGTAGAGGCTCCCGATGATGAAACGGCGGCGAAGATGCTCGTGATCGTCGCAGAGCGGGGGAACGCGGCGACAGAGACCCTTCGGGCCTTCACCATGGACGAGATGCGGGGTCTGCTTCCCTAGACGAGCAAGGCTCGCCGGAGGTCAAGAAGGAAAACACGGCACGCCTTCAAACCTGTTTGGGCACCTTGCCGGTCATCGTGAAGACGGCGCGCAGAACCTTGTGCCCCGGATCGGCAGTGGGCTCGAACATCAACGGGCATCCGCCGTCGATCACGCTGATGCCATGCTTCCGCCCGTACTCGGTAGCCCGATCGGAGACGCTGCCGGCACCGAAGGCACGATGCATCCACACGTATCCGATGCCCAGGTCCGCACACTCCCTCATGGTGTTCTCGGCGATCTCCGGCCTGGTTCCGATGACGACCGCATCGACCCCGCCTGGGATCGACTTCAGGTCCAGGAAGCACGGATCGCCTTCGACAACGTCGGCGTTCGGGTTGACGGCGAACACCTCGTACCCGCGATCTCGGAGGCGCTGGTAGACGACGTTGCTCCCATGGCCACTCGGAGTCCGGGAAACGCCCGTCACCGCCACGCGCTTCTGCGCCAGGAATTCGGATGCCGCTTCCTTGATCTTGATCATGGACCCATCCTCTTCTGCAGGCCTCGCCGTGCAGCGGCGAGGCCATCTCCACTCTGGCCTCCAGCTGGTAGAGCCGGACCCGCCGAAGGTCCCGCCGTGCGTCGCCGAACGTCCCGTCGCCTACTAGACGGTTGCGAGCGGGTTCCGTGTCAGGACACCGCTGGCGGGTGGGCCGAGCGGGATGGGGCCTTCCCCCTCGTAGTCCACGGCGAAGCTCCGGGCCGCCCGCTGCCGTTCGACCTTGAAGGCGAACCAGATCACGGTCGAAGGGTCATCGATGCTGAGCTCGAACGAACAGGGGAAGCAGAACTGCTCGCCGTCCTGGCTCCAGTAGCCGGGCCGCATCGCACCGCCCCCCGCGCACACGATCGAGACGTCGTCGGATCGGATTGCCGCGTCGACCGAGCCGATGCGAGTGAACGCTAGGCCGCCGACGACGAACACCTTCCCCGGCTCGGCGTGTGTCTCTCCGCCCTGAAAGCCAAGGACCGCGGTAGAGCGAACCTCCTTGACGCTCACCTTCCAGTCCTTCGTGGTGAGGATCTCACGGCCCGATCCGAGGCTGCCTTCGACTGGCTGACAACCGAGTCGAACCGACGGACTGGGAGAGGCCTTGGCGGCCGGAGTACCCGAGGGTCGCTCCGCGAGCCAAACGAGTCCGGCTACCAGAGCAAGAACGATCGCGATCGGGACGAGCTGGCGCAGCCTCTTCATGAGGGAGACGAGTCGGTCTTTGGCATTCGGAGCCACTACACCAACGCTTCAAGAGGGGTTCCATTGGTCTCGATTTTGTGGCCCCCTTACCGCGCCTGCAACCGCGGGGCAGGAGAATCCCCTTCGCCGTCCTTCTTCACGCGCCTCCCAGGTGTGGGAGAAGCACGGAGCATCTCTGCCACCCGCCTCCTTGCTCGGTCGAGTTGACGTTCCTTCCTTGCTTGCGGTGGAAACCCCCGAAGGCTGAGGGGCTACCCCTCCCGGTACGATTTGATGGCCCGTTACCGGGAGCGACGGCCGGGACTCGAAGAGCGTCCGAGGTGAGGAGGCGGCGAGACGCGGTGGGTGAGGAAGCACAGCAGATCCTGACGGCGGAAGGCGACCTTGTGGGCGAGGCCCCACTGGGGATCGACGACGTCCGGCGGCTGTATCGGGCCATGGTCGCCGCCCGCCTATACGACCGGAAGGGGACGGCCCTGCAGAAGCAAGGTCGCCTCGCCACGTACGCGCCCTTCGAGGGACAGGAGGCGGCCCAAGTGGGGAGCGCCGCCGCGCTGCGTGCCGACGATTGGATGGTCGCCACGTACCGGGACGCCGCGGCCATGTGGTTCCACGGGTATCCGTGGGAGCTCCTTCTTCTGGGCCGGATGGGCGACGAACGGGGAGGCTCGCCACCCGAGGACGTTGCCATCCTTCCGCCCTCGATCACCGTCGGCGCCCACATGCTCCACGCTGTCGGCCTGGGATGGGCGGCCCGGGTTCGGGGTGAGGACCGCATCGCCATCACCTACTTCGGCGATGGCGCCACGTCCGAAGGAGACTTCCACGAGGCGATGAACTTCGCAGGGGTCTATCGAACTGCCGTGGTGTTCCTCTGTCAGAACAATCACTACGCAATCTCGCTTCGGCGCGACCGCCAGACCGCCTCCGAGAGCATCGCCATGAAGGCCGTAGGCTACGGGATGCCCGGCGTTCTGGTAGACGGCAACGACCTGTTCGCCGTGTACCGGGCGACGGTCGAAGCGGTGGGGCGAGCCAGGGCCGGCGGCGGTCCAACGCTGATCGAGGCCCTGACGTACCGCATCGGTCCGCACACCACCTCAGACGACCCGGCACGGTATCGGTCGAAGGATGAGGAAGGCGAGTGGCGGCAGCGTGACCCGATCGAACGGGTTCGCCGGTACCTCGCTCGCGAGGCCGCGTGGGACGACACGTGGCAGCATGAGATCGAAGCCGAAGACGCCGCCGCCCTCGAAGCCGCCGTGGAGGCGGCCGAGGCGGTTCCGCCTCCAGATCCGGGGGCGGTCTTCGAAGCCATGTTCGCCGAGACCACCCCACAGCTCCGCGAACAACGGGAAGAGCTGCTGGACTCGCTGCCCGAGGAGCCCGGAGCGATGGGAGGCCAGGTTGGGGACAGGGGATGTTCGTCGTGACCGATCTGAACATGGCCCAGGCCATCAACCGGGCCCTCGATCAGGCACTGACCGCCGACCCTTGGGTGATGGTGTTGGGCGAGGACGTAGGGCGAACCGGAGGGGTGTTCCGGGTCACCGACGGCCTGCAACAACGCCACGGCGAGGAGCGGGTGGTCGATACGCCGGTGGCCGAGTCGGGGATCGTGGGGGTTGCTCTGGGCCTGGCCGTCGGCGGGATGCGCCCCGTCGCCGAGATCCAGTTCATGGGGTTCTCCTATCCCGCCTTCGACCAGGTCATCAGTCACGTCTCGCGCATCCGCAACCGGTCGCGACACCGGTTCACCGCCCCCCTGGTCATCCGGATCCCGTACGGGGGAGGGATCGGAGCTGCCGAGCATCACAGCGAATCGTCCGAGGCGATCTACACGCACACGCCCGGGCTGAAGGTGGTGGTTCCGGCGACCCCGGCGGACGCGAAAGGGCTGCTGCTTAGCGCGATCGGCGATCCAGATCCGGTGATCTTCCTCGAGCCGATCCGGTTGTACCGGGCCATCCGCGAGGAGGTCCCGGAAGAGGACTACCGCATCCCGATCGGAGACGCTCGGGTCGTGCGCCCAGGGGAGGACGTCACCGTCGTCGCCTACGGCTCTTTGGTTCGGGAGGCGGGGATGGCGGCCGATCGGCTGCAGGAGGAAGGTTCGACCATCGAGCTGATCGACCTGCGGAGCCTGGTGCCGCTGGACATCGATACAGTGCTGCGTTCGGTGGAGAAGACCGGCCGAGCGGTGGTGGTCCAGGAGGCGCCTCGGACGGGCGGGTTCGCCGGCGAACTGATCGCCCAGATCCAGGAGCGGGCCCTGTACTCGCTGCAGGCGCCGGTGGCACGCGTCACCGGCTGGGACACCGTCTTCCCGCTGAAGCGGTCCGAACGCCACTACCTGCCGACGCCCGAACGCATCGCGGCCGCTGTTCGGCGCGTGCTGGACGCGTAGATCGATCGGAAGGCCGGATCGCGATGGCGTACGAGTTCAGGCTTCCAGACATCGGAGAGGGGCTCACCGAAGCCGAGGTGACCGAATGGCTGGTCGAGGTAGGCCAGGAGGTCAAGCTGGATCAGCCGCTGGTCCAGATCGAAACCGACAAGGCCGTGACGGACATCCCCGCACCCCAGGCCGGCGTGCTCCTCCACCAGGGGGCGCCGGCGGGATCCGTGATCAGAGTCGGGGAGATGCTCGCCGTGATCGGAGCGGCCGGGGAGCGGTGGCCTGCGGGCGCAGAGCCACCAACCGAGGAGGTCGGGACGGGTGCCGAGGAGCGGCCGAACGAGCCACGGCTCGCCGAATCGTTGCCGATGGTGGGCACGCTGCCCGAGCCCAAGCCGGCCGGGGAGGCGCGAACCGCTGGGGCGCAGAAGCAGATCCTCCCACTGGTCCGCAGACTGGCCAAAGATCTCGGCGTCGATCTCTCGACCGTCCATGGGACCGGGGCCGCGGGCCGGATCACGCGAGACGATGTGGAGGCGGCGGCCCGGGGTGGGAGCTCAAAGGGTCCAGCGACTCTCCGCGAGGGCGAGCAGCGGGCTCGCCTGTCCCGCCTTCGCCGGACGATCGCCCAGAACATGGCCCGGTCCTGGCGCGAGATCCCACACGTCACGACATTCGACCAGGCAGACGCAACTCGGTTGCTGTCGCTGCGCCAGGACCTCGAGGAGCGTGGGGGCGAACCCGTTCCCCTGGAGGCCCTCTTCATCAGGGCGGTCCTGCCCGCCCTGCGGGACCACCCCGAGTTCAACGCAACCCTCGACGGCGATGACCTCATCCTGAGGCGGAGACACGACGTCGGGATCGCCGTCGATACGCCCGAAGGGCTCACGGTCGCCATGGTTCGAGGTGCCGACGGCTTCGATCTGCGGGCGCTGGCGAAGGAGATCCGGCGGCTGACGAAGGCCACCCGCAACCGGACGGCAACGCTCCACGACGTTACCGGGCAGACGTTCACCGTCTCCAACATCGGGGCGGTGGGGGGCGGTTTCGGGACCCCGATCATCCCGTACGGCACGACGGCGATCCTTTCGTTTGGACGAGCACGCGAGGCGCCGGTGGTCAGAGAGGGTCGCCTTGAGGTCGGCCGGGCCATGCCGCTTTCGTTGAGCTACGACCACCGGGTGATCGACGGGGCACTCGGCCGCCGGTTTCTGGCTCGGGTGATCAAGGGCCTCGAGGATCCCGAGTCCATCGCCGACTAGGTCGACGAGACTCTGACAGCCGCCCCGGTTGGTCGAATTCCCCGCCGGCTCTCAGGTTCCTCCCAGCTTAGGGTGTTGCACTGCCGACGGATAACGACCCAGGCGATGCGGTTCAGAAGGAGGTGGTCGAGGTGATCCTGTTCAACCACGCCGGAGGGTTCGGCCGTCCGGGTCGAGGGTTCGTCGTTCATCACGGCTGGTGGTG
The DNA here is from genome assembly GCA_046729535.1 of Actinomycetota bacterium. GTDB lineage: Bacteria > Actinomycetota > UBA4738 > UBA4738 > UBA4738 > JBKPGU01. The sequence continues at coordinate 1,012 of JBKPGU010000077.1, read as the reverse complement.
GGGGTTTTGGGGACATTTCATCCCATTCCTCTTGTTCGTGGCCCTGATCGCCCTGGTCGTGTGGGCCGTGCTTCGGCTCTCCGCGCGCTCGTACGTGCCGGCCATAGCGGCTGCCGGCGTCGCTCCCGCTCCACGCCGGGATCCGGCCCTCGAAGAGGTCCGCCTCCGCTACGCTCGGGGCGAGATGAGTCGCGAAGAGTTCGTCCAGCGGTCGCAGGATCTCGGCGGCGGGTCCGAGGCTCGGGCAGCGGGATTGTCGATGCCGGAGCCCGATGAGCCCACCGAGCCCGAGGGCGGCGAGCCGTCCGCGCCACAGGCGGAATGAGGAGCCGAACACGATGGCGCCGGAGCTGTCGGTGACCTCCCAGGGAGCCTCCGCGCCCCCGGACACCGCGCGGGTGCTGGTGGTCGACGACGAGGCATACATCACCGACCTGGTGGCCACGGCGCTTCGGTACGAGGGGTTCGAGGTGGCGTCGGCGGCATCCGGTCGCGAGGCGCTCGCCCTGGTGGACTCGTTCCGGCCGGACCTGATCGTCCTGGACATCATGTTGCCCGACTTCGACGGGTTCGAGGTGCAGCGGCGCCTGACGGACCGGGGCCGGCCGGCCCCGGTGCTGTTCCTGACAGCCCGCGATTCCACCGAAGACAAGGTCCGGGGCCTGACCATCGGCGGGGACGACTTCGTCACGAAGCCGTTCAGCCTGGAGGAGGTGATCGCTCGCATCAGAGCGATCCTCCGCCGAGCCCGGGGGGCCGGGTCGCAAAGCGAGCGACTACGGTTCGCCGACCTGGAGATGGACGAGGACACACACGAGGTCCGCCGGAACGGAAGGGCCGTCGAGCTCACTGCCACCGAGTTCAATCTGCTGCGGTTCCTCCTGGCCAACCCCAGGCGGGTCCTGTCGAAGGGGCAGATCCTCGATCACGTGTGGCACTACGACTTCGGGGGCGACTCGTCGATCGTCGAGACCTACATCAGCTATCTGAGGAAGAAGGTCGACGGCCAGGA
>JBKPGU010000076.1:0-5783 GCA_046729535.1 Actinomycetota bacterium | reverse complement strand
CGTCGCTGATCTGGAATCGACGTCCTCGCCAATGGAACGCGGAGGGCATCCCGCCATCCCGCTCCACCGCCACCTGCTCGTCGTACCGCTTGGTCATGTCCTCATCTGCCCTTGCACGGGAACCCTGTTCGATCCGAAATCGAACGTATGTTCGACTGAATCTCGAAAGGTACGCCTTGCCTCTGACACCTGTCAAGCGGGGAGGTTCGGCGCCGACCGAGAGGGGCCTCAATCCCTCCAGCGCACGGGCCAGGGAACGAAGAGCGCCCCCAGGAGCACCGCCACCGAGATGGCAGAGATGATCAGACCCACCCCGCCAGGACTTCGGTTCGCACAGGCTTCACCTCCCGGGGCGCCTCCGAGTTCGTCCACGTCCAGTGGCCCGAGGACGACCCCTCGGTTCGTCGCCGACATCGCCCTCGCCATGTCGGCTCTGGGTTGGCAGCCGGAGATCGCACTCAAAGACGGGCTGGTTAGGACCATCGCGTGGGCCGTGGAGGCGGGCTGGAGCGAACCTTCCAGTCTCGGCCCCGAGGAACCAAGCACGTAAGGTATCCTGCTCGGAGCCTCGTTCCGGGTTCACGGCGGTCAGATATGAAGGAGCATCGATGCGGATCCTCATCATGGGCGGTGACGGGTACCTCGGGTGGCCGACCGCTATGTACTTCTCGATCCGGGGACACGAGGTCCACACGGTCGACAACTACCTCCGCCGGCGTGCGCATCAAGAGGCCGGGACCGACTCCCTGACCCCTCTGCCCGAGAGCCTGCCTGCCCGGGCCGAGGCGTGGCGCCAGGTCACGGGCTACCGGATCGGCGTCACCGAGGGCGACATCACGGACTGGCCGTTGGTAGAGACCCTGTTCAGGGACTTCGAACCCGAGGCCATCATCCACTACGGTGAGGTGCCGTCCGCCCCGTATTCGATGATCAGCCGCGACCATGCCGTGTTCACCCAGTACAACAACGTGGTCAACACGCTGAACATCCTGTTCGCGATGCGGGACCTGGCCCCCGATTCGCACCTAGTGAAGCTGGGAACGATGGGTGAGTACGGGACCCCGAACATCGACATCGAGGAGGGGTTCATCCAGATCCGGCACAACGGACGCGAGGACCGGCTTCCGTTCCCCAAGCTGCCGGGCTCGCTGTACCACTGCTCGAAGGTCCACGACTCCACCAACGTCCACTTCGGCTGCCGGATCTGGGGGCTGCGTGCCACGGATCTCAACCAGGGCGTGGTGTACGGGATCGAGACCGACGAGACGAAGCTCGATCCACGCTTCGCCACCCGCTTCGACTACGACGAGGTGTTCGGGACGGCCCTCAATCGGTTCTGCCTCCAAGCGGTGATCGGCCATCCGTTGACCGCGTACGGCAAAGGCGGCCAGACGCGCGGGTACCTGAACATCCTGGACACGCTGCAGTGCGTGGAGTTGGCCACGCTGAACCCGCCGGGGTCGGGGGAATTCCGGGTGTTCAACCAGTTCACCGAGCAGTTCTCGATCAACCAGCTGGCCGAGCGAGTACAGGAGGCGGGCCGGGAGTACGGGTTCGACGTGAAGGTCGATCACATCGCGAATCCCCGGGTCGAGGCCGAGGAGCACTACTACAACGCGAAACACTCCGCGCTGCTCGACCTTGGCCTGAAGCCACACTACCTGTCGGAGACCCTGATCGAATCGATGTTCACCCGCATCGAGGAGCACAAGGATCGGGTCATCACCCAGGCCATCATGCCGAAGACGAAGTGGCGCGCAGCCGAGCGGGTGCCGGAGCCGGTTCCTGACTGATCCATCGATGCGGCCCACGCCATGATCGCCCTTCGCTTCCTGGGCGGCGCCTTCGCCCTCGCCCTGTTCCTCGCCGCGGTGCTCCGCTACCGGCGGCGAACCATCTCCCGGCTGAACCTGATCATCACCACGGTCGTCGTGACCGGGGTCCTGATGCTGGCCGTCGCGCCGAACCTGTTCAACCCGGTGTTCGACGTGTTCCGGTTCAAGGCGGGGACCGGTGGCCGGCTGACCGGAGTGCTGCTGTTCAGCGTCGTCGTGCTCTTCATCCTGCTGTTCCGGAACACCTCGTATACGGACCAGAACACCCGCAGCATCAGGGTGCTGGTCGAAGCGCTTGCGCTGTCGGCGTTCGAGCGCTCGCAGACCCAGAACCTGCCCCCCGGCCCTCGGGTGATCGTGGTCATGCCTGCCCACAACGAGGCGGAGAACGTCGGCTCGGTCATCCACGCCATTCCGGAGGAGGTCGAGGGGTATCCGGTGGTTCCGGTGGTGGTGGACGACGCCTCCGAAGACGGGACGTCGGACGTGGCCCGCCTCGCAGGGGCGTTGGTGGCAAGGCTCCCCATCCGCAGAGGGGGCGGGCTGGCCCTCCGGGTCGGGTACGAGATCGCCCTGCAGCTCGACGCCATCGCCGTGGTCACCATGGACGCCGACGGGCAGCACGTTCCCGACGAGATGGACCTGCTGGTCAAACCCATCGTGGAGGACCAGGCCGACATGGTGAACGGCTCGCGGGTGCTCGGCGAGTTCGAGCGGGAGAGCCTGGTTCGCCACGTCGGCGTTCATTTCTTCTCCCGCCTGGTGACCGTCATGACGGGCTCCCGCGTCACCGACGTCTCCAACGGGTACCGCGCCACCCGCGCCGACGCTCTTCGGCTGCTGGTGTTGGACCAGGATCAGTTCTGGACCTCTGAGGTCCTGATCGAGGCGATGCGCCACCGACTCCGGATCAAAGAGGTTCCCATCACTGTTCGAGCCCGAGCCGGAGGGATTTCCAAGAAGCCGAAGAACCTGAAGTACGGCTGGAGGTTCGCCAAGGCCATCGTTCAGACGTGGCTTCGATAGACTGCAGTTCCGCGAGGAGGCAAGGTGTCAGAGTCCCCATCAGGTGGTGTCGCCCTCTCGGTCGTCGTTCCTGTTTGGAATGGCGAACACAGCCTGGGCAGGTTGCTGCCGCGTCTGTCGGCCGCCTTGCAGTCCACCGTCGACGGATCGTCCGAGGTCGTGGTGGTCCTTCCGCCGAACGAGCCGGTCGGCACGCTGGTCGAGAGCGCCGGAGCGAGGGTCGTCACGTTCGACGGGTTCGGCTACGGCCACGCCCTCAACGCAGGACTCCAGGCGGCCAGAGGCAAGTGGATCGTCACGATGGACGCGGACTTCTCGCACCATCCCGAGTTCATCCGCACGTTGTGGCTGCGCCGGCGCGAGGCGGATGTCCTGATCGCCTCGAGGTACGTGCCCGGCGCGTACGCGGCGATGCCGCTGTCGCGAAGGATCGCCAGTCGCGCGCTGAACCGCCTCTACCGGATGGCCCTGGCCCTCCCCCACCAGGACCTCTCCAGCGGCTTCCGGATGTACCGGCGCAGCGTGGTCGAAGACGTGGGCCCGGTCGCCGCTCCCGGCCTCGACTCGCTCCAGGAGATCCTCGTGACGGCGTTCAGCCAAGGGTGGAAGATCCAGGAGGTTCCTCTCTTCTACCGGCAATCCCGGATGTGGACCAGCGGCCGGTTCGCCGAGCTGGGGGTCGGCTATATCCAGACGCTGGGGCGGCTGGTCGCCTTGCGGAACTCCGTGAAGGCAGCCGACTACGACCACCGGGCTTTCGACTCCTGGATCCCGCTCCAGCGGTACTGGCAGCGGGCCAGGTTCCGGGTGATCCGGGGGATGGTCGACGGGTCCACCAAGATCCTCGACATCGGCTGCGGGTCCAGCCGGATCCTCCAGAGCCTCCCCCAGGCCGTCGGCCTCGACATGCAGATCCGGAAGCTGCGGTGGCTCCGCGCACCGGGGCGAAGTCTCGTTCAGGGGTCCATGAACCAACTGCCCTTCGGCGACGAGACGTTCGACGCGGTGATCTGCTCCGAGGTGATCGAGCACATCCCCCGCGATGAGATCGACCTGACCGACATGGTTCGAGTGCTGGCCCCGGGAGGAACCCTCGTGCTCGGCACTCCGGACTACGGCCGGTTGATCTGGCGGGCGCTCGAGGGTGCTTACAAGAAGGTCTTCCCTCAGGGCTACGCCACGGAGCACATCAACCCATACACGCGGCCAGAGCTCCGCCGGCTGCTCGAACAGATGGGACTGACGGTGCTGGACGTCCAGTACGTGGGTGGATCGGAGATGATCTTCAAGGCCTTCAAGCCGACGTCGGCCGGTGTGCGACGCGCGGCGCTCCGGATCGCCGGCAGCTAGGTCCCAGTCCGGATGCCGGCCTCCGGCAGCGTTACCACGGCCGGCGAGGCTGCTTCCCAAGCGCCACCCATGGCTCCCCGATGGGCCGGTCGGGCTGTCCGGTGGACCGCCCTTCTGGCCGGTCCGGCCCTCATCGTTCTCGGCCCGGCCATCGTCCTCCACGACTTCTGGCTCGGGTCCCGGCTTTCCACGCAACAGGTCGACCTCCTGCCGTTCTGGCTTCCCCGGTGGTGCTTCCTCGGGAAGGCACTGGCATCCGGACACATCCCGGCGTGGCTCCCCAACCAGTTCGGCGGCGTTCCGTTCGCCTCGGATCCCCAGTCCGGCTGGCTCTACCTCCCGGCCATGGTGCTGTTCGGAACGCTCTCATGCTTCCGCGCGCTGGGCGCCGTCATCCTGTTGAACCCCATCCTGGCCGGGCTGGGGCTCTACCTCTTCTTCCGACACGAGCGCCTGGGGCGGCCGGCCGCGACGGTCGGAGGGGTAACCCTGTCCCTCTCCATGTGCGGGTCGGTGGTCGTCCTGTCGATGCCGTTCGCCGGAACGATCGCGTGGACCGCCGTGGCGCTGGCCGGAGCCTCCGGCTATGTGATGTCCGAGCGGCTCTCCCGCCGCATCGGCTGGCTGGGGGTGACCGGCTTCGCCTTGATGCAAGTGGCCGGCGCGCATCTCACGAACGGGCTGCTGATCGCGGGGCTCCTGGTGGTGTTCTACCTCGTCGCCAGGGGCGTTGTGGAGGCGAGAGCGGGACGACGCCGAGCCCGAGGTTCCGCTTGGAGCGGCCTGGCCCTCCTCGTCGCCTTCCCCCTGCTGGCAGCGGCCACCCTCCTCCCCAGGCTTGCCCTGTTGCCCCGGACCACGATCGGCCAGGGATACGGGGACCTGTCCAGGCTGACCGCCCAGCTCTCGGGGGCACCGCTCCGATCGCCATTCGCCTCTCGGGGGCTCAGCGTGTGGTGGGGCACGTCGTTCGCCCGGGCCCCGGGCGGCTACGTGGGCGTCCTCGCTGTTCTGCTCCTGGCCGTCGCGGTTTGGTCGAAGCTGTGGAGATGGCCGGCGGTCGGGTTCGCGGTCGCCGGACTGATCGGCTGGGTGCTGAATCTGGACGTGCTCATCCGTCAGCCGGCGGTCCGCCGCGCCGCGATGGGGACGTCGTTGGGAGAGCTGTGGCTGCGGGACCCGTCCCGGTTCCGCTACCTGTTGATCGTGGCGTTCGCCGCGTTGGCCGGATACGGCACTCAAGCGTGGCTGGACATGCCCCCGGCGTCGACCCGAGCATCCCTCGCGCGACGCGCCGCCTGGTTCGCTGCCCCACTGGCGGTGTTCGTTGCGGCTCCGATTGTGGCAGGAAGCCCAATCGCTCCCTATGTCCCGCTCGCCGTCGGGGCTGCGGTGGCGATCCCGCTTCTGTTGGTGGCGTCGCGGTGGCAGTCGTGGAGCCTGGTCTTGCCGGGCATCGCTGCCGCAGAACTGGTGGTCGTCGGATTGGTGGGCCTGGGACCCCCGCGACACCTCGCCCAGGCTCCGACCACCCTGGCCGCCCCCTTCGACCATTCATTCCCGAAGCTCCAC
>JBKPGU010000075.1:0-5956 GCA_046729535.1 Actinomycetota bacterium | reverse complement strand
GGATGGTGAAGTGGATGATCGTCCCCTGCCCCTCGGAGATCCCCCGCTTGATCGCTTCCTTGTTGTCGAACTTCGCGAGGGCGAAGATCGCGCCGGCCGACGAATACCGCTGCATGACCTGCGGGGTGTCGGGGGTCAGATCGAACCCGTTTCGGCCCGCCCAGGCAGCCACGTCGCGGCCGCCGCCCTTCACCACGACGATGTCGAGGGCGTCGACCGTGACCCGCTGGAGGACCTGGACGTCCTTCGCCGTCCTCTCCCCGGCCGCCAACGCCGCGAACTCAGGCACCGGGTTGATCTCCCGCAGCAGGCGCTCGAGGGTCCACTCGCCGGCCTTCTCGATCTTCGAAGGAACGCCGGGCAACGGGATGATGTACCCGAAGCGGTCGGCCGACCCGATGAACTGGAATCCGGTGACGTAGTGCTCGAGCCCGCCGTGCCAGGCCGACAGGGTCGTGGCCCGTTGGAGAGCTTCGGCGTGGCCGGGGGCAACCAGCCCGCCGCAGGCGAACGCGGTGACAGGGCCGAGGAGCGTGAGTGCCAGGGAGAGCGCCGAGAGGGTGAGCAGACGTCGGAGCATCGCGGCCTCCTCATTCGGTGCCGGTCGGTTCGGCCGGCGCATGTTGCTTCGACTGCCCGAGCTCGCCTCAGGTTCCCGTGACGACGATCCGGATCGCCGACCGACGACTTCGGGGGACTAGCCGAAGCGGGATGCCAGTCGCCGGTACACGCCGGGCATCGCCCCTCGAAGCCGCGCCGGGAACGACATCCATCTGGGGACGAAGACATCGGCCCGCCCTCGTTCGACGGCTCGAACGATCCCCTCGGCCACGGCCTCCGGCCTCCGCTTCCGGGGGAACGAGCGGCCGTACGGGCGCCCCTCGCGTTCGAAGAAGGGGGTATCGATCACACCTGGCGAGACCAAGGTGACGCCCACCCCAGACCCGGACAGCTCGTATCGAAGGCTCTCGGTGAACGCGATCAGCCCGGCCTTGGTCGCGGCGTAGGCAGCCTCGTGCGGGACGCCGACGTGGCCCGTGATGGACGCCACGTTCACCACATGCCCGGCTCCCCGTTCGAGCATGCCGGGCAACAACAGGTTGGTGAGCACCAGCGACGCCAGCAGGTTCACGCGGACGAGAGCGTCGATCTCCTCCGGGTCCATGCCCTGGAAGGGTCCCGCCCACCCGTAGCCCGCGTTGTTCACCAGGACGTCCACCTCGCCGGCCCACCGGGCCACCTCGTCCACCGCGGTTCGCACGGCAAGGTCGGCCACCAGCGGCTCGGCTCCAGACGCCTCGGCGAGGAGCTGGAGCGCGTGCTGATCCCGGCCGGTGGCCTTGATCCGGGCGCGCGCGCGGGCCATGGCGATCGCCGTGGCCCGCCCGATCCCGCTGGAAGCGCCCGTGATCAGCACGGTTCGACCCTGCAGCCGCATGGGCAGCAGGTTGTCATCTTCCCCGCCGGTCGGCCACCCTGTGCCCATGCCTGACACCCCCGTCGACCGCAGCGCCCTCGAGGGACCCCCGATCGTCAGGTCGGTGGTGGTGGACTTCGACGGCACCATCTGCCCCCACGACGTGTCGGAGGAGATCCTTCAGGCCTTCGCCCCACCTGAATGGTGGGACATCGACCTGGAGTTCCAGCGGGGCGAGATCGGGTCTCGGGAGTGTCTCGTCCGTCAGGGCGCCCTGCTTCGGGGCGACGTCGACGACATGCTGGCGTTCGTCCTCGAGCGGTTCCCACTCGATCCGACGTTCGCTTCGTTCGTCGCCTGGGCACGCGAACAAGGAGTGGAGGTGGCCGTGGCCAGCGACGGGTTCGGCTTCTACATCGAGCCCATGTTGCGGTCGGCCGGTGTCGAGGGACTGACCGTGCTGGCCAACCGGTTCAGCCCGGCCGATGGGGCGCCGTCGTTCGGCTTCCCGCACGCCCATCCGGAGTGCGTGGGCTGCGGGACGTGCAAGATGAACGCGGTCCTCGGGTATCGGCGCCGGTCGGGCCCCGTTGCGTTCGTGGGCGAGGGGCACAGTGACCGGTACGGCGCGTTGTACGCCGACCTCGTCTTCGCCGCCAAGCAGCTGGTGGACATCTGCCTTCAGGACGGCGTCGCATTCCTGCCGTGGCAGAGCTTCGACGATGTGCGCCAGGGGTTGGAGCGGACCGACCGGCTACCCGGGCGGGTGGCCCCGGTCGTCTGTCCCGGATGGACCCTTCCCTGACCGTCCGGCGATGACCTCTCCACCCGTCGCGGACCGCGGCTCGCCATCGCCCTGGGTGTTGCCCAACCAGCTTCGATACAGGGACGCGTAGATCCCGCCCGCCGCGACGAGTGCGGCGTGCCGCCCCCGTTCGACGATCCGGCCCTCATGGAACACCAGGACCTGCTCGACGGACTCGGCCGTCGACATCCGGTGGGCGATAGTCACGGTCGTGCGGCCTTCGGAAAGACGCTCGAGGGCATCGGCCAGGGCCCGCTCCGTCTCCGGGTCCACCGCGCTGGTGGCCTCATCCAGGATGAGCAGGCCGGGGTCGCCCATCTGGGCCCGCACCAGGGCAACCAGCTGCCGCTCGCCCACCGAGAGGCTCTCCCCACGCTCGCCGACCGGGGTGTCCAGCCCCTCGGGAAGACCCCGGACCCAGTCCTGGAGACCGAGCCGCCGGAACGCCTCGCCGACCTGATCGTCGGTGGCGCCCTCCAAGCCGAACCGGACGTTCTCCCGGATGGTCGTGTCGAACAGGAAGCCGTCCTGGGGCACCATGCGGATCCCCCGGCGTCTCGCTTCGGGGGCCACCTGACGAAGGTCGACCTCACCGACGGCGATGCGTCCCTCGGTGGGATCTGCCAGGCGGCACAGCAGCTTGGCGAACGTCGTCTTACCGTGCCCCGTCTCGCCGACCACCGCCACGTGGGACCCCGCGGGGATCTGGAGGTCGATCCCACGAAGGACCGGCCCCCCGCCGTCGCGGTAGCCGAACTCGAGTCCCTCGGTACGAACGGACAGCGCACCCGGCGGCAGGGGTTCGCCGGGGGAGGGCTCGACCAGCTCCACCGGAAGGTCGAGCAGGCCCAGCACCTTCCGCCAGCCGGCGATGGCGGTCTGGGTCTGATCGAACGTTTCCGAAAGCTCGGACAGCGGCTGGACGAACAGCGAGACCAGGAAGATGAGGGCGATCATGTCCCCCAGGCTCACGCCCCACCCAGGGCCGAACACCGCGCCGAACCCGACAACGGTCGCCACGGCGGCGGCGCCGAACAGGTCGGCCATGGGGAAGATGGACGCCATGTACTTGGCCCCCTGCATCTCGGCCTTGTAGCGACGCTGGATCGATTCCTGCAGCTTTCGGTTCGTCTTCTCCTCAAGCCCGTAGGCGCGAACGACGGCCGCGCCCATCAGGCTTTCCGACACCGCCGACAGGGTCTCGCCAACGCGGGTCCGGACCATGTCGTACGCGGCCAGCATGCCCCGCTGCATGACCCGCAGGACCACGAACAGCGGGACGATGGCCAGCAACGCCAGGAGGGTCAGCCGCCACGAATACACGAACATGGCCAACGCGGTCCCCAGCATCAGGGCGCCGCTGGTGACCCACGAGATCGCGCCCCACTCCAGGAACTGCCCGAGCGTGTCGATGTCGGCGGTCACCCGGGAGACGAACGCCCCCCGCTTCTCCGCCGACTGCTCGGCGATCGACAGCCGGTGGATGTGGGCGAACGCCCGGACCCGGAGCGCGGCGAGGGCGCTCTCGCTCGCCCGGACCAGCCGGCGATAGGTAGCCCGGCCGGCGAAATACACGAACACCACCAGGCCGGCCGCAACCAGGCATGCGGAGAAGACGAACCTGGGCCGGAAGCCCTGGGGGCCAAGGAGTCCGCGATCGAGGATCTGTTGGACGAGCACGGGGATGATCACCCGGACCGCGGTAAGGGCCAAGGCCAGGCCGAGGGTGTAGCCCAACCCCGCCCGGAGCTCCGGGGACTCCCGGAGGCCCCGGCGGAGCAATGCCATGGCTCCCTCGATGTGCTTGGTGGGGATGATCTCCTCTTCGGTCAAGGGCTTCGGCCCCGCCAGATCCTCATCCCGCGGCTCGAGATCCTCGGGCGGGACGTAGGCCTCCACGTCGGGGCCGACATGTTCCTCACGGTCTCGCCATGGACGGGCGCGCTCCAGCGCTCGCGCCAACCGCGCCTTCGTTTCTCTGGCGGCGTCCTTGGGCGTCATGCGGCCCCTCGCTCGTAGGCCCTCACCATCGCCAGATACGCCGGATGGGACAGGAGCTGACGATGCGTTCCCTCTGCTGCGATCCGACCCTGGTCCAGGAACAGCACCCGGTCGGCAAGGGCGATCGTCGAGACGCGGTACGCCACCACGATCAGCGTGGTGTCCAGCTCGCGACGCAGCCCGCTCAGGATGGCCGCTTCGACGGTTGGATCGACCGCAGAGGTGGCGTCGTCGAGGATCAGCACCCTCGGCTGCCGAACGAGGGCACGGGCCAGGGCCAACCGCTGTCGCTGGCCGCCGGAGAGCGTGACGCCTCGCTCGCCGAGGACGGCCTCGTAGCCTCCGGGCAGCCGTTCGATGAACGTGTTCGCCTGGGCGAGGCGGGCCGCTCGGTGGATCTCCTCGTCCGACACGGCCGCGTTCAGCGCGATGTTGTCCCGCACGGTCGTGGCGAACAGGAAGCTCTCCTGGAACACCATGGCGGCGGCGCGACGGAGCTCACCAGCATCGAGATGCCGGAGATCGACCCCCCCCAACCGGATGGATCCCGAGTCGGGATCGGCCAAGCGGACCAGCAGGTGGGCGAGGGTGCTCTTCCCCGAACCCGTCGGCCCCACCAACGCCACGGATTCGTTCGGTTCGACCTCCATCGAGACGTCGTCGAGGATCCGGTATCCCTCGTACGAGAACGAGACCGAGCGGACGGTCACCCCCAAGGGGCCCTTTGGCAGGCCAAGGGCCTCCGTCGCGGGGGGCAGCGTGATGGGCTCGGAGAAGACCTCCTCCAGTCGCTCTCGTCCCACCACGGCTCGCGGGATGTCGGAGAGCACGAAGCCGATGAGCCGCAGAGGGAACGCCAGCAGCTCGAACAGGGCGATGAATTGGACGAGGGTCCCAAGGCTGATGGCCTGCGTCGAGACCCGCCACGAACCCACGGCGATCAGCACGATGATGCCGATGGCGGGGATCGCCTCGAACGCCGGCTCGAACGCGGCCCGGAGGCGCCCCATGTGGACGCGGTCGTCCCGGAGCTGGTGCGCCTTCGCCTCGAGCCTGGCCACCTCGGCCTGCTCGCGGCCGAGCGTCTTGACCATCAGCGCGCCGTCGATGCTCTCGTGGGCCACGGCCGACACCTCGCCGATCTTCTCTTGGGCGCGGGTGGCGGGGTCCTCGACCTTTCGGGTGTAGTACCGGTTGATGACGGCAAGCCCCGGAAGCACGGTGATCCCGATCAGGGCCAGGAACGGATCGGTCAGGATCAGGGCGATCGTGGCGAACACGACCAGCAGCACCACCGCCGTCGACCACGGCAGCGGATGGATCACCTCGATCGCCGCCATCACGTCGGCCTCCGTGTGGGCCATCAGCTCGCCCGTGGGCTGGGCCCGGTGGTACGCCAGGGGCAGCTTCTGGTAGCGATCGACGACTCGGTTCGTCAGCGTCCTGCGCATCCGGAACCCGGTCATACCGGCGAAGTACCGGCGGGTGATGATCCCGCCGGCCCGGACGACACCGACCGCCATGATGGCCACCACTCCGAGGAGAACCGTGGAGAGCGCGACGTGCCCTTCCTGGAAGGCGGGGTACAGCACCTGGTCCGTGATGCGGCCGAGCACCACGGTGCTGGCGACGGTCATCCCCGCGTACACAGTCGAACCCGTGACCGCAATGCCGAAGGGGAGCGGGTGTGCGGCTATGTAGGACCCGATGATCCGCAGTCCACGCCAGAAGAT
>JBKPGU010000074.1:0-4893 GCA_046729535.1 Actinomycetota bacterium | reverse complement strand
ATCCAATCCCGAATACGCCGATCTGGTCGCCTGAGTGTCGGCGAATGAAGCGGCGATGACGGAGGTGACGACCACCGGGTGATGGCGCTTGGACGTGACGGCCGGGTCCTCTCTCCGGGACGGTGAAGGACCTCGTGGTCGGATCGGGGATCGAGTTCGCCGACCGGATACGGGAACTGCTGGGCGGCGAAGTCGATCTGACCGAGAAGAAGATGTTCGGCGGGCTCGCCTTTCTCATCGGGGGCCATATGGCCGTCGCAGCAAGCAGCCGAGGCGGAGTGTTGGTTCGGGTCGACCCCGCGCAGTCAGACAGGCTCGTCGCGTCGACGGACGCTCGACTCATGGAGATGGGCGGCCGCCAGATGCAGGGATGGCTGCGCGTCGCGCCGGATGATGTGCGCACCAGGCGGCAGCTCGCGAAGTGGGTCACGCTCGGCACGACGTACGCCCGCTCGCTCCCCGAGAAACGATAGGAAGATCCGAGCACGACACGATCGCCTCCGAGCCAGGAACGGAGGCGCCACAGGGCTCAGCGCATGCGCTGAGCCTCGCCGAGCACCGATGCCACGTTCGCGACCTAGCGAGGCGTCGTGCCCCCTCCCGGTTCACCCTTCCGGGGTGATGCTGTTCGCGCGCAGGGAGAAGGAGCATGGGTGCGCGAGCGGATGAGTCTCGCCATGGAACAGCCTCCAGGGAAGGAGAAACGATGGGTGGCAAGGACACCGTCTTGGTCTTCGCAGCTTCCTACGACAATCTCGAGGACGCGGAAGCGGACTACGAGGCCATCAAAGGGCTCTATGGTGAGGTCGAAGCCTCGCACGACTTCGACGCTGCCGTCATCGAGCGCGACGCCGAGGGGAACGCGAAGGTCGTCAAGAAACACGAGCAGCCCACTCGGCACGGGGCGGCGAAGGGTCTGAAGATGGGGCTGGCCGTCGGCGCGGCCGCCGCGCTGTTTCCCGCAATCGGCCTGGCCGGTGGCCTGATCGCCGGTGGCGGTGCGGGCGCGGCACTCGGCGCGATCAGGGGCCACATGAAGGACGGCTTGAAGGACGACGACCTCAAGCAAATCGCGAACACCCTCAAGAATGGGCAGTACGGCCTTCTTGCTGTCTACGCGACCGACATGGCCGACCAGGTCGCTGCCAACGTCAAGGCCGTGAACCGCTACGTGTCGGATGAGGTCGAGGCGCAGGCTGACAAGCTGGCCGATCAGATCAAGGCCGCGGACTCCGCCGAATGATGTGATTCTTGCCCGATAGCGACCGCGATTGACCGCGGCGGTCAATCGCGGTCGCTATCCTCGGCATCGGCCAGGGTTTACTGGTTCGTCGCGTACTCTTGGGTGTGGTCCCCGCGGTCCTTGGCCAAGGTCCGCTCCACGATATCGAGCGTCTCGGCAACGGACCGACCATTCTCGTCGGCCGCCGCCTTGATGTCTTCGAATCGGATGTTGCGCTGGCCCATCTCAAGATGGGCGTCCATGCATCCACAGGTCAGGCACATGAGAACCATCTCCTCGGTCGAGGTATCGATACATGATTACCCGCAGGCGGGCTCGGCACGCGTGGATGAAGGCCAAACAGAGCCGCGGCGACTAGCGAAACAATGACCACGTCGTTCGCTCCTTTGGTGCGCCTGGAGGGACTCGAACCCCCAACCTTCTGATCCGAAGTCAGAAGCTCTATCCGATTGAGCTACAGGCGCGATGCAGCGTTCGTACTCAAGCATCGCATCTGGGGCGGATCTTCCCAAACGTCAGCCGAGGAGTTCGTCGAACACCCGCATCGCATCCCTGCTCCGCTCGGCCAGGGACTCGGCGAGGCGACGGTGCAAGGCCACCGCCAGCTCGGGCTCATCTCGCTCCATACGTTCCATCGAGGCCCTGCTGAGCCGGAGGACCTCGCATTCGGTTTCGGCGATCACGTCGGCCGTCCGTTGGCCCCCCAGGTACCAGGCAACCTCTCCGACCATGACCCCCGAGCTCGCCGAGCTGAGGCGCATCCGGGTCCCTTCAGGACTGGTGGCTTCGACCTCGAGACGCCCGGACTCCAGCACGAAGAGGTCGTCGGCCGGCGCGCCTTGATGGATCAGAACGGTCCCCTGGGGAACCGTCTCGCGCTGGAAGTACTCTCGCAGCCCGTCCGGGAGACCGGCCAGCGGGTCGCCGGCTCCATCCGGGGAGGCGACCCGATTCAGGTCGGCAAGCAGGACGTCCTCGCAGTGCTCGAGCGCCCGATCGAGGTCCGGTTCGAATCGAACCACGCCTTCGGCGGGGACGATGCCGCCGCCCGCCAGCTTTGCCCGTATCGCCTCGGGTGCGTCGGAGAAGACCAGCTCGAATCCCGTGGCATCCGCCAGCTGGGCCACCTTTTGAAACGCCAGGATGGCAGAGGAGTCCATTCCGGTCGCCCGTCGGAGGTCGACCAGGAGAGAGCGAAGCGGTCCGGCTCTCACGCGGGTGCGGATCCGTTCGACCAGGCCGCTGGCGACGCCGAAGAACACGAACCCGTTCACGCGGAGGACCATGACCCGGTCGGCCAGCTGCCACAGCGCGAGGCGGTCGGCGGCCGGGCGTTCGACGTTGCTGCGATACGTGGTGCCGAACTCAACCTGGCGAACCACTTCGATGCGGCTGTAGTTGAAGGCGAACAGGACGACCGCGGCGATCAGCCCAGCAAGGACCCCGTCCAGGTACCCGCGAGCGGCGATGGTCCCGAAGATGACCAGGACGACGGCGTACTCGCCCGGCGTCAGGTCGCGCCATGCGTCCACGAGCCAATCGGCAATGAAGGTCAGGCCGACAAAGATCAGGACTCCTGCGATCACGAACCGTGGGATCAGCTCGATGAGCCGCCCCCCGAACAGGGCGGCCGCGGCCGGAACGAGCGCCGCCACCAGGCCGACCTCTCGAGCGCCTGGTCCCATCCCCCGGGCAAGGGAGGTCAGCGCCGGAGCGTGAGACGAGGGGATCCCTCCGAACGGCCCGGCCACCAGACTCGTCACCCCCGCGGCTCGGAGCTCCTGGTCGGTATCAAGGTCCTTCTCCGCCGTCAGCTCGACCCTGCCGACGCTCGAAAAACAAGCGATCACGGCGACCAGGACAGCCGTGGCGATGGAGCCGGACTGTCGGAGGATCGCCCACCAGTCAGCCCCGGCCAGGGCGCGGTAGGTCCAGGGTTCCAGCAGGCGGTCCGTGGCGAACGGCCCGAACATCCAGGCGCCCCTCCAGGCGTCGTCGACCGTCAACCCGGTGACCAGCAGCCCGATGCCGAACAGGACGAGCGCGATCGCCACCGCGATGGGCATGACCATCGGTCGCTTCCACACCCTCGTGGCCACGAGGATGAGGACGCCGAAGACTAAGGCCGGGATCCATCGAGCCAGCTGAAAGGATTTGCCGAACAGATACATCGTGCGGACGTAGAGCTCGGTGCCGGCGGCGACGCCCACGCCACCTTTCATGAGCAGCCACCCCGTTCCGGCCAGGAACCCTCCGACCACGGGGTACGGGACGAGACGGATCAGGCGCCCCAGGCGGAACGCCCCGAGCAGCAGGAACACGAGACCGGTCGCCATCGTGACCACCAGAGTGCCGGCCACCGCCGTCAGGAAGGCCCTGTTGAGGCTGCCGAAGGCGCTCACGGCCACTTTCATCGTTACGAGGACGAGAGCGGCAGCAGCGGCCTCCTGGACGCCGCCCACCACGCCACGGCGCCCCGCACTCCAAGCGAGGCCCGCCAACGCGATGGCCGCCCCCGCGAGATACAGCCCGATAGCCTCTTTCTTGTACTCCTTGAGGTAGCCGTTGAACACCAGGGTGGCGAGCGCGACGGCCAGAATCACCTCGACCAGGCCGATGAGCAAGCCGGCCCGTAACGTCGGCCAGACGCGGCCCGACCGTACCCTCTCGAACACGGTTCGCCCCTCCTTCAACCCCGCAGAGCGCAGGACGAAGCCTACCGGTGCCCCGGCCGGCCCGGCCAGCGAAGCGTCCTCAGTCCTTCAGTTCGTCGAACACCCGCAAGGAATCGCTGGCCCGCGCGGCAAGCGTCACGGCGAGCCGGCGGTGCAACGCCGCAGCCAGCCTCGGGTCTTCGGCCTCCATCCGTTCCAGCGCCCCGCGACTGAGCCGGAGGACCACGCACGGCGTCTCGGCGACGACATCGGCCGTGCGGGGACCTCTCAGGTACATGGCGATCTCCCCGACGACCACGCCCGAACTCACCGATCTGAGCCGCAGGCGAGTCCCCTCGGGGGTGGTCGCCTCAACCTTCAAGCGGCCGGATTCCAGCACGAACAGGTCCTCGGACGGCTCAGCCTGCCGTAGCAGCACGGTGCCTTCGGGTATGGACTGGCGCTCGAGATACGCGCCGAGCCTCTCGGGCAGGCCCGACAGCGGATCAGCGGCCCCGTCCGGCGAGAGTGGAGGGACCAAGGCCTGGAGGAGGCCGTCCTCGACCCGCTGCAGGCCACGATCCAGGTCCGGTTCGAACGAGACGACCCCTTCGGATGGCAGCACGCCGCCCTGGTGGAGCTTCGCCCGCACGGCCTCGGAAGCACCAGAAACCACGAGCTCGACGCCGTATGCCTTGGCGAGCAACACCACCTTCCGAAGGGCCATCACGACCGATGTGTCGATCCCCGTCACCCGTTGCAGGTCGACCAGGAGGAATCGCGGCGGTGCCGCTTCCACCCGCTTGCGGATCCGTTCGACCAGGCCGCTGGCCATGCCGAAGAACACGAAGCCGTTGACCCGGAGGATCAGGACCCGGTCGGCAAACTCTCGCAAGGCCCGACGTTCCGCCTGCGGGCGGTCGACGTTGCTTCGGTACGTCGTGCCGAACTCGACCCTGTCTCTTATACACATCTGACGCTGCCGACGATGCGACG
>JBKPGU010000073.1:0-9776 GCA_046729535.1 Actinomycetota bacterium | reverse complement strand
CGGCTGCCGCGTACACCCGCTCCTCCGTAAGAGACTGACGCAACGGCGCTGCGTGCGCCCAAGCGCGTCGCGTGTAGTCAGGGAGATCCGGCAACCGGGTACGGTTCATGGAACATGACCCCGGCCATCCCCAGGATCCCGACCCTTCTCCTGCGCGGGCTGACGAAGCGGTGCCCGTGGTGCGGGAAGGGCAACCTGTTCCGCCGATGGTTCACGCTCTCCGAACGGTGCCCTCGGTGCGGGCTCAGGTTCGAACGCGAGGAGGGGGCTTTCCTCGGCTCGTTGGCCATCAACTTCGGCGTGACCAGCCTCGCCTTCATCGCGGTCCTGGTGACGTGGATCGCGCTGACGCTGCCGGACCCTCCGGTGGTCCTGATCACGGTGGCCAGTGTGGCGATCGCCCTTGTCCTGCCGCTCGTGATCTACCCCTTCGCCAAGACGACGTGGGCGGCCATCGACATCCTCCTTCGCTGGGACCAGCGGGCAGATATCCACGAGCTCCTGCAGAGCGCCTCACCCAAACCACACCCGCAGCACGGAGAGTGAGCCCTCGGCCCGCCTCGGGGCCCGGTCCTGCGCTTTCGCCGCCATCCGAGCCCTGCGGTAGGCTTCCCTGCTTGTCCCGAGGTCTCGCTTAGGGAGGTCCCTTCGTGCTCGAGGTGGTCCAGCAAGCGGTCGATGCGGCCCGGAAGGCCGGGGCCGATTACGCCGACGCAAGGTTCGTCTCGGAGGAGTCGGAGTCCCTGTCCGTCAAGAACCAGGAGATGGAGGGGATCGACCGAGCGCTGTCTCAGGGGGTGGGCATCCGGGTACTGGTGAACGGGTACTGGGGCTTCGCGGCGACGGCGCGAACCGAAGAAGCGGAGATCGAGCGCACAGCGAAGCTGGCGGTGTCCATCGCCCGGGCGGCCTCGCGCCTTCCCATGGAACCGGTGAAGCTCGCCCAGGTCGAGCCGGTGAAAGCGGAATGGCGCACGTCGGTCCAGGAAGACCCGTTCTCCGTTCCGCTCGACGAGAAGGTCTCGCTCCTCATGGAGGCCAGCCGCCGGATGCAGAACGTGAAGGGCCTTACCTTCGCCGAAGCGAACCTCGACTTCTATCGGCGGCAGACCTCCCTCGCCTCCAGCGAGCGGTCGGCCATCGAACAAACGGTGGTCAATTCGGGCGGCGGCATCGAAGGCACGGCCGTCGCCGACGGCGAGGTCCAGCGCCGCTCGTTCCCCAACTCCTTCCGGGGACACATCCGCGCGGCCGGGTACGAGCACATCCGATCGCTGGGCCTCGTGGACGAGGCCGAACGCACAGCCCAGGAGGCCGTCGACCTGCTCACGGCGAAGGAATGCCCCAGCGAGCTGACCACGCTGGTGCTGGACGGAAACCAGGTCATCCTGCAGATGCACGAGTCCGTCGGCCACCCCTTGGAGCTGGACCGGGTCCTGGGCATGGAGGAGGCCTACGCGGGCACGTCCTTCGTTCGTCCCGAGGACCGAGGGAAGCTGCGATACGGCAGCGACTTGATCACCATCGTGGCCGACTCCACCCTCCCCGGAGGGCTGGGTACGTACGGGTTCGACGACGAGGGCGTTCCGGCGGCCCGCGTGACGCTCATCGAGGATGGGATCTTCCGGAACTTCATCGCCAGCCGGGAAACGGCTACCGTGGTGCCATCCCCGCTCGCCGGAGCGATGCGGGCCGACGGCTGGCAGAACCTGCCGCTGATCCGGATGACGAACGTCAACCTCGAGCCTGGCCAGGGGACACGGGCGGAGATCATCGGCGACACGAAGGACGGGATCTTCATGACCACGAACCAGTCCTGGTCCATCGACGACAAGCGGGTCAACTTCCAGTTCGGCTGCGAGGTGGCTTGGCGGGTCAAGGATGGGAAGCTCACCGAGATGTACAAGAACCCGAACTACGCAGGGATCACCACCGAGTTCTGGAACTCTTGCAACGCGGTCGGCGGCAGCGAGGAGTGGACGGTGTGGGGCACGCCGAACTGCGGCAAGGGCCAGCCCGGACAGGCCGCCCGCGTGGGACACGGGGCCTCCCCGGCCAGGTTCCGCAACGTCCAGGTGGGGGTGCGCTGATGCCTGGATTGATAGGACCCGACGATGTTCGCGCCGTGGTCGAGGCCGCCTTGGGGCTTCCGGGCGCCGACGGGGTGGAGGTTCTGTTCCTCCACGAATGGGACGGCCTGACCCGCTTCGCGAACTCGTCCATCCACCAGAGCACCTCGCGGGAAGACACCGGCGTCCGAGTGCGGGTGATCAGCGAGGGGCGTGTCGGGGTGGCCTCGTCGAACGATTTCTCGAAGGACGGGGCCAGGAAGGCCGCGTCCAGCGCTTTGGAGATGACGGAGGTGGCCGCCGCGGATCCGCTGTTCTCCGGCTTGGCCCCGAAAGCCGAGGTCTCGGAGAAGCCGAACGCCTTCGACGAAGCCACAGCATCCGCCACGCCGAAGCAGCGAGCCGAGGCGGTCGCCACGCTCGTGGGGCAGCTCGGGGACGGCTTCCACGCCGCCGGTGCCTTCGAGACGAGCGCCGTCGAGGTGGCCATCGCGAACACCGAGGGTCAGTTCTGCTACGCGCCGTCCACCCAAACCTCGCTGACGACGGTGGTATCCGGCGGCGATGGCGGCGCCGGGGCTGCGGAGGTCTCCGCCGGGCGGGTCGGCGAGATCGATCCGGAAGAGACCGGCCGGCGCGCCTTCCAGAAAGCCCGCGACAGCCAGGGTCCCCGGGACCTGGACGCCGGCGTGTATGAGGTCGTCCTCGAGCCGCTGGCGGTGTCCACGCTTGTCTCGTTCCTGTCCTACATGGGGTTCGGAGGCCGGACCATCGAGGAAGGCCGGTCACCGTTCTCCGGGCGTGAGGGACAGAAGGTCTGCTCCGAGATGGTCACGATCTACGACGACGCCCTGTCGCCGCTCACCCTGGGGCTGCCGTTCGACTTCGAGGGGACGCCCAAGCGGAGGGTCGACATCATCGAGGAGGGAGTGTTCCGGACGGGTGTTCACGACCGACGGAGCGCCAAGAAGGCCGGGGTCGAGTCGACCGGACATGCGCTTCCCCCGCCGAACCCAATGGGTCCCTTTCCTTTGAACCTGTTCCTGTCTCCGGGCGAGGCGTCGATGGAGGACTTGATCGCTTCGACGAAGCGAGGGCTCCTGGTCTCCCGGTTCCACTATTCGAACGTCGTTCACCCCATCGAGACCACCATCACCGGGATGACGCGTGACGGCACATGGCTGATCGAGGACGGGCAGATCAAGTACCCAGTGAAGAACTTCCGGTTTACCCAGTCCATCCTGGGCGCGCTGACGGACGTGGAGATGATCGGCCGCGAATCGGTCATCGCCAGCGAGTTCTTCTTCGCCGCATCTCGCGTCCCTGCCCTGAAGGTCTCGAAGTTCAACTTCAGCAGCCGCAGCGACCACTGACGCCGGGATGTGGGATCCGGACTTCCTGCCGTAGTAACGTTCGGCTTCGCGCGACACCCAACGCGGATGGCCACCTGGAGGCATCTCGCCCCGGCTCAATGCCACCGACGCCAATTGACCGCGTCCGGCTCGGAACCAGCGATCACCTCGCCCTTCCATCCATTGAAGGCGTCCAACACTTCCTCCCGCTCAGGCTGTGGCACCCTGAAGTGATCAAGGGTGCGGCCGAGTTCCGCAGAAACCTCGTCGAAGACTTCCGGCGGGATCTTCAAGTCGAAATGCGCGTCGCGCAGCTCTCTGGCCGTGTATTGGAATGGCCCTCCCGCCACCGAGGCGACCCACAGCGTCCTTAGGAACTTGAGGCCCTGCAAACGTGCCGGGTACTTCTCCGTGTGCCACTCCTTCAACTCGGAGTTGGCCTCGACCACCTTCGGGTTCTTCAGCAGTTGGTCGCTGAAGTGATCCACCACAGCGGCGATGGCGAAGATGCCACCGAGGCGTTCGTACAGAGTCGGCTCAGCCATGACTTCTCCTCCCTCGGTCTCGATATGGCCGACCGCGGCATCCGGCCGCGTAGAGTTTAGAGGCTTTGTAGGCTACATACCATACGATGCCTAGGGGGTCAAAACGTGGTAGGCGCAGCCCCGTTCCTCGTAGTCGCGGTATGCCTCGGTCCGAAGGGCTAAGCCGGCCTGTTGGAAGGCCCCCTCGAGCAGTCCCGCGTGGAGCTCGCAAACGACGCTTTCGGCTACGGCGCACGCTTGCCGAAAGATGCAGTTCCGGGCTACCACCTGATCCTGGTCGGCGATGACGTAGTCCGCACCGAGGGGAGCCAGCTGGCGCAGCACGGCCTGGACGGAGTCGGATCGCTTGCTCACGAGCGAGCCCCCGTATCGGCGGCCCGCCTCCCGGGCACCCTGCATCCCTTCCTGGCCGCGCTGCTGGAGGGTCTCGGCCAGAAGCGCGGAAAGTCGTGCAAACCGGCGCACCGGGTAGCTCAAGTCGATCTGCTGGCCAGCAAGCCGATAGAGCTTGGCAGGCTTGCCGGATCTTCCTCGGCGCTGGTCAGTTGTGAGATATCCCAGGGCCACAAGGCGCTCGAGATGTCTATGGGCGACCGTGCGGTGCACTCCGACGGCCTCGGCGACGACGTCGACAGTCCACTCCGGCTGGTGCACATAGAAATCAAGTAAGATCCGTCGACGGGTCGGATCCTGAATCGCGCTGATCGCACGGTCGAGCTCGTCCACCTCGTCCCGTCGCACACCCCGAGCCTATCTTTTCTCCCGCGATCTACCGCGCTCTCGCGTCCATCAATCCCTTGAGAGCCACGAGGGCGCCCACCACGAAGATCAGGGTCGCCAGGTAGATGAGCCCGAGGTGGCCCAGGGTGTCGAAGTGGTTGGGGTAGTGGGCAGGCAGCGCGACCGCCAACGCAAGCACAGGCGCGGCAACCGCCCCGACCCAGGCCCACATCAACCCGCGCCTGACACCGAAGCTCACCAAGAACAGGACGGCCACCCCGGTTGCCGCGATGAACCCCGACACCGCGATGTGGAGGTGACCGATGTAGTGATACAGCGACGGGCTGAACCGGATGATCTCGTCCTTCCCCACGCTGACCTGGTTCGGACCGATCCCCAGCTCGAGGAAACTGTCGGTGAAGTTCCGGACGAGGAACCAGATCGCGTAGCCGATGAATCCGACCGCAGCGGCACCCATGACCCACGACCCCCATCGGAGCTCGAAGTCTGACTGCTCTCGCCGGACGGCCCGCTCCTCGCCAACCGCCATGTTCGCCATCCCGACCTCCCTTCTATGTGTTCCTGTAGAGAAGGACGATGCGATCGAAGGACTCATTGCCGATGCAATAACTCCGCGGATCCCACGTCCATGGCCCGACGTGCATTCGGCAAGGCGTCAGGGCTTCCGCGTCCGGACGATGACAGATGTCGCCACGCAGTGCTGGCGTTCGACGGGGATGAGCCTGCGCATCAGCGCGATCAGCTCAGGCGTGAAGAGAGGGAAGTTGGCGCAATCGTCGATGCTGAACGCCGTCCGGTCCATCATCTCCAGTCCGGTGAATCCCACCTTCTCCAGTTTCTTGGCGAAGACACGCTCCGCCAGCGCCCCGGACAGTCAACCGGCCCAGGCGGCATCGCTGGTGAGCACCTCCGGAGGCAGATCATCGTCGACCACGAGGTCTGCCACGCACATCCGCCCGCCTGGTTTGAGCACGCGGAAGATCTCGGCGAGCGCGCGAGTCTTCCGCGCGGAAAGGTTGATCACGCCGTTGGAGATGACGACGTCGATGCTGTCGTTCGGGAGCGGGATCGCCTCCATCTCTCCTCGACGAAACTCGACCCAGGCCCCCACGCCGGCCTGGCGGGCGTGTGCCGTGGCCCGGTTGATCATCTCTTCGAGGAGGTCGATCCCGATCACCTTCCCGCCTGGATCAACCTGCCGAGCCGCAAGGATCGAGTCGATCCCCCCGCCCGACCCGACGTCCAAGACCACCTCGCCCGGTTGCAGCTGCGCCCGCCGGACGGGATTTCCCACCCCGAGGGCCCACGTGATGGCCCCGTCCGGAACGAGGGCCAGCTCGTCGGGACCGTACAGCCGGCGGGCGGTATCCAACCCCCCTCCAGAGTCGAGCCTGGAATAGGCCTCCCGGACGGCCTGCTTGATCTCGCCTTGGTGCAGGAGGTCCTGTGCCACGCCTCAGGACTCCCCCAGCTCCACGAGCATGGCCTCCAAGCGTGCCCGAACCTCGGAGGGGATCTCCTCGCCTCGCTGCTCGCCGAGGAATCGCCGCAACTCTTCTGCGAACTCCGCTTCGCCGCAGCACTTTCGGCAGAAGGCCAGATGTTCCTGCACAAGCACTCGGTCAGCTGGAGACAGCTGGCGGTCCAGGTAGTCCCAAAGCTGGCGAACGGCATCGGCACACGTGATCATCGAACAGGCTCCTTCTCGATCAGTCCGGTGGTTTCCGCGTAGGTCCACAACGATCGCTCGAAGAGCTTCCGGCCCCGATGAAGTCGGGCAAGGACCGTGCCCAGCGGCGCGTCCAGCATCCGAGCGATCTGCTTCGTCGCGTACCCGTCGACATATCGAAGGACCAGCGGTACTCGATACAGCTCTGGCAGGGATTGCAGGACGCGCTGAACGTCTTCTCGATCGAACAGACCGAGGAAGTCCGCGTGGAGGCGATCGGAGTACGGGAAGGGGTCCTCCTCGGCGATCTGTCGGTACAGGGAGAACCTATCGAGGTCCTCCAGGCTGATCTCACGCACCGAACGCCTGTCCTTTCGGACCCGGTCACGAGACACGTTCACCAGGATCGTGGAGAGCCACGGGCCGATGGAGGACCGATTCTTGAGGGTGGGGAACGACCGATACGCTCGGATAAGACACTCCTGGACCAGGTCCTCGGCCTCTTCTCCGGCCAGCCGTCGGGCCAGCCCATACAGGCGAGGCAGGTGCCCCCGGACGGCCTCCGGGAACTCCGTTCGTCGTTCGTCCGACTCTTCGTCCATCCGGTCGCCATCCCTGCCCTTATGCACTGTAAGACGAACGCTACCCATCGCCGATTGCATCTGGCGATCCGGCCCTTCCGACGGAGGGAAGGAGGAGTCGTGCGACCAAGCCACTTGCGGCCGTAGCAACGCCGACGATGGCGATGGCGGATCGCACCCCGATCGCCTGCGCCAGCAGGCCGGCTGCCAGGCCGCCGACCGCGTATCCCGCGTCGCGCCAGAACCGGTAGCCGCCGATGGCCGAGCCTCGCCACCGAGGTGCGGAATAGTCGGCGACCGCGGCGAGCAGCGTCGGATACACCATCGCCGTGCCGAAGCCGAGAAGCATCGCCGCTGCCATCCACGGGGCGAATCCCGACCAGTTGGCGAACATGACGAGGGCGGCGGCCTGCACCAGGAGTCCCGCAACGATCAGCGGCCTCCGCCCCAGTCGATCCGAAGCGGGGCCGGTGAAGAGCTGCGACACCCCCCACACGGCCGGATAGGCGCCGGCGACCACCCCGAGGCGAGCGATGCTCAGCCCGCTGCCCGCTGCCAGAAGCGGGAACAGCGTCCAGATCACGGCGTCGTTCGCGTTGTTCACCAAACCGGCCTGGGAGCAGCCGGCAAGCCCTCGATCCCGCCACGTGCTGAGGGCGAACGCCTCGCGAGCGCCCGGCGTTCGCTGCTCCCCGGCAGACCTGCTCTCGCCCAGCGCGTGGCCGTGCGTCTCTCGCACGAACAGCGACAGCAGCAGACCGACGCCGGCGATGGCGGCGCCCATCAGGAACGGCCACGGCCGCAGTTCGCCCAGCCGGTCGGCGATGGCCGCCGCCCCGAACGCCGCGGCCCCGACCGCGAGGTAGCCCGAGAACTCGTTGAACCCGGTGGCCAGGCCCCGGCTTCGCGGTCCGGCCAGATCGACTTTCATCACCACCGTGGTGGACCAGGCCAGGCCCTGATTCACGCCGAGGAGGCCGTTCGCGGCCACGATCCATCCCCAGGCCGGGGCGAACGCCAGCACGAACGGAACGGGCAGGCCGAACGCCCACCCTGCCAGGAGCACTCGCCGTCGTCCGAAACGGTCCGCCAGGCCTCCCCCGACGAGGTTGGAGAACGCCTTGACCAGGCCGAACGCGATCAAGAACGAAGTGGCCGCCGTGGCCGAGGCGATCCCGAACTCCTCCTTGGCCACGATGGTCAGCAGCGACCGCTCCTGGCCGACCATGGCCCCCACGAACGCGTTGATCACCACCAGCAGCGAGAACTGCCTCAGGTTGGCCCGGATGCCGAGGGCCGGCTCACCCATCCGCGTCCCCGGCCGCTTCCTCGAATGGCTCGCGAGGGTGTTGCAGTGAGCCCAGCTGCACCACGTCCCGACGGAAGAACAGCGCCACGGTCCAGTCCAGGATGACCCGGACCTTCCGGTTGAAGGTGGGGATGCGGGACACGTGATACGTGCGGTGGAGGAACCATGCCGGGAAGCCGCGGAGCCGCAGGCCGAGCACCCGGGCCACGCCCTTGTAGCGTCCCAGGGAGACCAGCTGCCCCATGTTCCGGTACCGGAACGGGGTGGGCTGCCCTCCTCCCAAGTCGGTCGCGAGGTTCTTGGCCAGCCGGCGCGCCTCCCGCAGAGCGTGCTGGGCCGTGGGCGGGGCCACGCCACCGGTGGTCAGGTCGGGGATGGCGGCCCCGTCGCCGGCGGTCCAAGCCCCTTCGACACCTTTCACCCTGAGGAACTCGTCGGCGATCAGGCGGCCCCGTTCGTCCACCGGGAAGCCCAGCCGGGAAAGCAGCGGGTGAGCCCGCACTCCGGTCGTCCAGACCAGCGTGTCGGCGTCGAACGACTCGCCGCTGGACAACTCCATATGGCCGCCCAACGCCGACTCCAGCCTGGTCTCCAGGTGCACCTCGATGCCGCGCCGCCGCAGTCTGGCCGTCGCGTAGTCACCGAGGCCACCGCCGATCTCGGGGAGGATCCCACCCGCGGCCTCCACCATGACCCACCGCATGTTCTCGCGCCGGACCGTGCCGTAGTAGCGACAGGCGTCGCGGGCCAGATCTTCCAGCTCGGCCAGCGCCTCGACGCCTGCGTAGCCTCCTCCGACGAACAGGAACGTCAGCGCCCGTGCCCGGGCCGCTGCGTCGGTCGTCGATTCGGCGAAGTCCATCCGGGACAGCACCTGGTTCCTCAGGTAGATGGCCTCGGCCACCGTCTTGAATCCGACCGCCAGCTCGGCCAGGCCGGGGACCGGGAGAACCCGAGACACCGAACCGAGCCCGATGACGACGACGTCATAGGGAAGATCTTCCGGTTCGCCGCCCGCAGGGCGGATCGTGGCGACGCGTCGCGGGTGGTCGATGGCGGTGACCACCCCGTTGATCAGCCGGACCCGGCGGCGGAGGACCGTTCGGAGCGGGACCACCACATGGCGGGGTTCGATGTTTCCCGACGCTGCCTCCGGCAGGAACGGGTGGTACGTCATGAAGCTCTCCGGCGTCACCAGGGTGAGGTCCGCTTCGTCGGCGCGGAGGCGGCGGCGAAGGCCCAGGGCCGTGTAAAGGCCGACGTACCCGCCGCCCACGATGAGAACCCGGGACTTCGCTCCCGTTCCCACGGCCGCAGTGTAGAGACCGGGCGAGTTGCCGCGAAGGCTTTCGGGCGCCGACCATGGCCTTGATGGCTCCCTCCTCCGGCCCCCGGCGAGCCCCGCCCGAGCGCCAGGTCCGTTCGATGTTCGACGACATCGTGGATCGCTACGACCTGGTGAACGAGGTCCTGTCGCTCGGCCTCGACCGCCGGTGGCGCCGGGCCGCGG
>JBKPGU010000072.1:0-6599 GCA_046729535.1 Actinomycetota bacterium | reverse complement strand
CCGAGCCGGCCGCGGTCGTGGCCGGCCTGGTCGAGGCCGCGCTCAGCGCGGCCGCCGGGACGGGGTTCGGCGTCCCCACGGCGGACGCCATCGACGGGAACGGTCTGGTCCTGGCGCCAGGGCTGGTGGACCTCCACGCCCACCTTCGGGAGCCGGGTTTCGAGCATAAGGAAACCGTCGAGACCGGGACGCGGGCGGCGGCGGCCGGGGGCTACACGGCCCTTTGCTCGATGCCGAACACCGATCCGGTGACGGACAACCTGTCCGTGGTGGCCGAGATTCGCAGTCTTGCCGACAAGGCGGGGTTGTGCGAGGTGTTCCCGGCCGCGGCCATCACCAAGGACCTCGCCGGTGAGTGGTTGACCGACATCGCCGAGCTGGCGGAAGCCGGCGTTCGTCTGTTCACCGACGACCACAACTGCGTCCAATCGTCTCGGGTGATGCGGCTGGCCCTCGAGTACGCAAAGCAGTTCGACGTGGTCATCTCGCAGCACGCGCAAGACGCGGCGCTCTCCGAGGGGTGGCAGATGCACGAGGGCTACTACTCGGCATTCCTGGGCCTGACGGGGGTGCCGTCCGAGGCCGAGTCGATCGTTGTCGCGAGAGACCTGGCGCTGGCCCGGCTCACCGGTGGACGTCTGCACGTGACCCATGTGTCGGCCGCGGAATCGGTGGACCTGTTGGGCGAGGGGAAGCGCCGGGGGGTGAGAGTCACGGCCGACGTGACGCCCCACCACCTCGCGCTCCTCGACGAGGACCTGGTGAGCTACGACACGAACCTCAAGGTGAACCCCCCGATGCGTTCCGCGGACGACCGAGACGCTCTGCGCGATGGCCTTGCCGAAGGGGTGCTCGACGCCGTGGCCACCGACCACGCGCCGCACGCCGAGGAGGACAAGGAGCAGGAGTTCGACCAGTCGCCTCCGGGGACCATCGGGCTGGAGACGGCCTTGGCCGTCGTCTTGACCGAGCTGGTCGGGCCCGGTCTGCTGACCATGTCGGCGGCGGTCGAACGCATGTCGACCACGCCTGCGTCGATCCTCGGCCTTGACGAGCATGGCGGCCCTATCGGTGCCGGGAGGGTGGCCAACCTGGTCGTGTTTCACCCTGATGCGGAGTGGACCGTCGGCGAACGCCCGTGGCACTCGATGGGCCGCAACTCGGCCTTCCTGGGGCGGACACTGCGAGGCCGTGTGGTGCACACGATGCGGCGCGGGACCTTCACCGTGCGGGAAGGCGAACCCACGCGGTGACGGAGGCCCTCCTCGTCCTGGAAGATGGCACGTTCTTCCGGGGATCGGCATTCGGGGGCCGGGGCGAAGCGTTCGGCGAAGCCGTGTTCAACACGGCGATGGCGGGCTATCAGGAAGTCCTCACGGACCCTTCGTACGCGGGGCAGATCGTCACGATGACGTCCCCCCACCAGGGGAACTACGGGGTCAACACAGACGACGTCGAGTCCGACCAGGTCCGGGTTGCGGGCTTCGCGGTGCGGGAGGCGAGCCGCCGTGCTTCGTCATGGCGAGCCACGGGGAGTTTGCAGGACTCGCTTGCCGAGGCCGGGGTCATAGGCATCGAAGGCATCGACACGCGGCGGCTGACCCTTCGGATCCGCGAGGCCGGGGCCATGCGGGCCGGGCTCTCCACGGAGGACCTTGACGTGCGATCGCTGCGGGGGCGGGTGGGATCCCAACCGGGGATGGATGGCGCGGATCTCGCGGCGGCGGTCTCCACCGCGCGGCCCTACGAGGCGCGAAGCATGATCGGTCCGGCCCGGGCGATCGACGGCCGGGTGTTCCGCGTCGCCGCCTACGACTTCGGCATCAAACGGAACATCGTGCGGATGCTGGGCCAGAGTGGCTGTGAGACAACGATTTTCCCGGCTCGGACGCCGGCATCCCACATCCTGGAGGGCGGCTTCGACGGGGCATTCCTGTCGAACGGGCCGGGCGATCCCGCGGCCACCGGGTACGGCATCCAGGCTGCTGCGGAGCTTCTGGGGAACCTCCCCCTGTTCGGGGTTTGCCTGGGGAACCAGTTGCTGGGCCTGGCCTTCGGCGGAACCACGTACAAGCTCCCGTTCGGCCACCGCGGGGTCAATCAGCCCGTGCGGGATGGGGAGACCGGTCGCATCGAGATCAGCTCCCACAACCACGGATTCGCCCTCGATCCGTCGGGATGGGACGGACGGGCAAGGCCTGCTCCGCGGCGGGGAGAGGCCGTCCCGGTCGTGGAGACCGCATCCGGCCGCGTCGCGCTGACCCACTGGAACCTGAACGACGGGACGCTCGAGGGGTTGCGGTGCCTGGACGTCCCGGCCTTCTCGGTCCAGTACCATCCCGAGGCCTCGCCCGGGCCACACGACGCGCGCCACTTGTTCGCTCGGTTCCGGGAGCTGATGGCCTGATGCCGCGCCGGGAGGACGTCCGGACCATCCTGGTGATCGGGTCGGGCCCGATCGTGATCGGACAGGCCTGTGAGTTCGACTACTCGGGGACCCAGGCCTGCAAGTTTCTGCGGCAAGAGGGATTTCGGGTGGTCCTGGTGAACTCGAACCCGGCGACGATCATGACCGACCCCGAGTTCGCCGACGCAACCTACGTCGAGCCGCTCACACCAGAGTCCGTCGCCCGGATCGTCGCCAGGGAGCGACCCGACGCGCTCCTCCCCACCCTGGGCGGGCAGACCGCGTTGAACCTCGCGGTCCGGCTGGCCGATTCGGGGGTCCTCGACCAGCACGGGGTCCGCTTGATCGGAGCCAGCCTCGACGCCATCCGCCGGGCCGAGGATCGCCGGCTGTTCTCATCGACCATGCATGCCGCGGGGCTGCCCCTCCCCGAGTCGGGATTCGCCCACTCCGTGCCCGAGGCCCTCGACGTGGCTGGGACCATTGGGTACCCAGTCATCGTCCGGCCCTCGTTCGTGCTGGGGGGGGGCGGAAGCGGGCTTGCGCGCACGCCTGACGACCTGGCCGCGATGTCGGCGGACGGTCTGGGCGCCAGCCCCATCGGGGAGATCCTGATCGAGGATTCGGTCGAGGGCTGGAAGGAGTTCGAGCTGGAAGTGATGAGGGACCACGCGGACAACGCCGTGGTGGTGTGCTCGATCGAGAACGTCGATCCCATGGGCGTCCACACGGGGGACTCGATCACCGTGGCCCCGGCCCAGACCCTGACCGACCGCGAGTACCAGGAGATGCGCAACGCCGCGCTGGCCTGTATCCGAGCCGTGGGCGTGGACACGGGCGGGTCGAACGTGCAGTTCGCCGTCGATCCGTGCGACGGTCGCATGGTGCTGATCGAGATGAACCCACGCGTGTCGCGATCCAGCGCGCTGGCCTCCAAGGCCACCGGGTTCCCCATCGCGAAGATCGCCGCGCTGCTGGCGGTGGGATACACGCTCGACGAGATCTCGAACGACATCACCGGCCAGACCCTCGCGGCGTTCGAGCCCGCCCTGGACTACGTAGCTGTGAAGGTCCCCCGGTGGGCCTTCGAGAAGTTCCCGGGAGCCGACTCCGCCCTTTCCACGCGAATGAAATCCGTGGGGGAGGTCATGGCCATCGGCCGCACGTTCGCCGAGGCCTTGGGCAAGGCATACCGGGCGCTGGAGCGCGGCTTCGACCTCGGGCCGGACGGGCCCCCCGAAGACCGCCAGCCTTGCGCCTGCCTCCAAGACGTGGCCGCTCCCTCCGAGCGGCGCCTGATCCTGGTCGAGCGAGCGCTGGCCCACGGCCACACGGTCGAGGTAGTGGCGGCGTCCAGCGGGATCGATCCCTGGTTCTTGGGCCAGGTGGGGGTGGTGTCGGAGCAGGCGGCGGCGGTCCGGGACCGCGATCTCGATTCGTTGACCGCGGAGGAGATGCGGGCCGCGAAGCGGGTCGGGCTGTCCGACCGCCGAATCGGGCGGCTCACCCGAGCCGTGGAACGCGATGTCCGCGCGGCGCGGCGCCGGCTTGGAGTCCTGCCGGTGTTCAAGACCGTCGACACCTGCGCCGGGGAGTTCTCAGCCAGGACCCCCTATCACTACTCCACGTACGAGGAGGAGTCCGAGGTTCGACCGGGGAAGCGACCCCGGATCGTCATCCTGGGCGCGGGTCCGAACCGCATCGGCCAGGGCATCGAGTTCGACTACGCGTGCGTCCACGCAGCCTACGCTCTCCACGCCGCCGGGTTCGAGACGGTGATGGTGAACTCGAATCCCGAGACCGTGTCCACCGATTACGACACCAGCGACCGTCTGTACTTCGAACCCCTGTCCCTGGAAGACGTGCTGGCGGTGTGCGAGGCGGAGGAGCCGGTGGGCGTGGTCGTGCAGCTGGGCGGACAGACGCCCCTGGCCATGGCCGCCCAGCTGGAACAGGAAGGGATCCCTGTGCTCGGGACCGCCCCCGCCGACCTGGATCTGGCCGAGGACCGCCTGAAGTTCGGGGATCTCCTGGGCCGCCTGGGGATCCCCACGTCCCCGCACGGGACGGCGGCTTCCACGACGGAGGCAATCTCGGTGGCGGCCAGGATCGGCTACCCGCTGCTGGTCCGGCCGTCGTACGTCCTGGGCGGCCGGGCCATGGACATCGTCTACTCCGAATCTGAGCTCGAACGGTTCGTGGCGTCCGCCGCCGCTGCCAGCCCCGAACACCCCGTTTTCATGGACCGGTTCCTGGAGGGCGCCATCGAGGTGGACGTGGACGCTGTGTCCGACGGTCGTGAAGTCGTGATCGGTGCGGTCATGGAGCACATCGAGGAAGCCGGCGTGCACTCGGGCGACTCGTCCTGCGTGATCCCGCCCGCCACCCTCCAGCCCGATCAGCTGGACGCCATCGAGGAGACCGTCCGGTCGATCGCAGGGGCCCTCCGCGTTCGGGGCCTCTTGAACGTGCAGCTGGCGGTGCGCGACGACGTGGCGTTCGTGCTGGAGGCGAACCCCCGAGCTTCTCGAACCGTTCCGTTCGTGGCGAAGGCGATCGGGGTCCCCTTGGCGAAGGTGGCCGCCCGGGTGATGACGGGGGACTCCTTGGCTCAGTTGCGCGCAGAGGGGCTGTTGGGTCCGGGGGAGCGCGGCTACCGGCAGCTCGGCCACGTGGCCGTCAAGGCGGCGGTGCTACCTTTCGCCCGGTTCCCCGGCGTCGACACGCTGTTGGGCCCGGAGATGCGCTCCACCGGTGAGGTCATGGGCATCGCCCATGACCTGGGCCTGGCCCTGGCCAGGGCGCAGGAGTCGTCGGCATCGGGCCTCCCGATGTCCGGGACGGTGTTCATCTCCGTGGCGAACCGGGACAAGCGAGGGATCCTGCTTCCGGCCCGACGGCTGGCCGAGTTTGGATTCAAGATCCTGGCCACGGAGGGGACCTCGGCCGTCCTCGCCAGGGCGGGTGTCGAGTCGGTCCGGGTCCCGAAGCGGTCCGAGGGGAGCCCCAACGCCGCCGACATGATCGAGTCGGGGCTGGTCGATCTGGTCATCAACACGCCATTCGGACGGATGCCCCGAACCGACGGCTATTTCATCCGAACCGCGGCGGCTCGGGCGGGGGTCCCGTGCATCACCACCATGCAGGGAACGCTGGCGGCAGTGCAGGGGATCGACGCTCTTCGGTCGGGCCCCTCCTCTCCCGTGTCCTTGCAGGAGTACCATGCCTCGCAACTCTCCCCAACAATCGCGGAAGAAGAGGCAGGATGATCCACGCCAGCTGCGAGGTCCTCTCCAATCGAAGTAGCGGCGCGTATTTCTCGCTGACCCTGGTTGCGCCCGATATCGCGGAGCACGCCAAGCCCGGGCAGTTCGTGGAGATCGCGGTTCCTCAGGGGAGAGAGTTCATGCTTCGGCGTCCGTTCTCCATCCATCAGGCCTCTCGCCGAGGAGGGTGGGCCGGGACCCTGGAGGTCGTATTCGATGCGGTCGGTCCGGGGACCGAATGGCTGGCTGAGGCCAAGGCCCACGACACCCTGGACGTCATTGGTCCGCTGGGCCGGGCGTTCCACTACCCGCGGGAGCTCTCGACTTGCCTCCTGATCGGAGGCGGGTACGGAGCCGCGCCCCTGTTCTTCCTGGCCGAGGAGCTCCGAGCCAGGAACAAGGACGTTCACATGATCCTTGGCGCCCGGGACCATGACCGCGTGTTCAAGCCGATCGAGGGGAAGCGGCTTGCGACGTCGATCGCGGTGACCACCGAGGACGGCACGATGGGGGAGCGAGGGAAGGTCACGGACCTGATCGAAGGGATGATCGCCCGGACGAAGGCCCAAGTGGTGTACGCGTGCGGCCCCAACGGGATGCTCCGGGCCGTGGCCGAATACTGCCGAAGCCAGAGCATCCCTTGCCAGGTCGCAGTGGAGGAGAAGATGGCGTGCGGCCTGGGCATCTGCTGGTCCTGCGCGGTGCCGGTGATCGCCAGCGACGGGCGGGGATGGTGGAACGTGCGGGCCTGCATGGAGGGCCCGGTGTTCAACGGGGCCAGGATCTGGTGGGACCGGTGGCTCGGGGGGCAGACCGGATCCGAGCCGGAACCGGGACCCTCGGTCGCCACCGAGGCCTTGGCCGCACCGGGTGAGGCGAACGGCTTTCACCGGCTGGACGATCCCGAGGCCGTGGAGGCCTGGCGA
>JBKPGU010000071.1:0-5872 GCA_046729535.1 Actinomycetota bacterium | reverse complement strand
CGCCGTTCAACCCGCACGGGGGCGCGCCCATGGAGATCATTCGTATGACGGAATGGGGCCTCGACCCGCTGGAGGCCTGGCGGGCCGCAACGTCGAACGCCGCGAAGCTCCTCCGGTTGCCGCGGGTTGGTGTGGTCGAGGAGGGCGCCGCCGCCGATCTGGTGTTGTGGGAGGGCCACCCGATGGAGGACTTGAAGGCGATCCTTTCGCCGCGCCTAGTGATGACGGGCGGGGGATTCTTCCCCGCTTCGCCTTCGACCGGCTAGTCGCCCGTCCTCCGTCCGGCCGAGTCCGCAGCTCACGGTCAGTCTCCTCCGGCGCGCGTTTCCCCTGGTCAGGGCGTGTCAGCACCTCCACCTACAGTGGGCTCGCGAAGGGAGGTTCCTTTCATGGGGCTGTTCGTGGTGGTGGCGTCGGGTGTCGTCGTCCTCGTGATCGCGGTACTGGGAGCGTGGGCGGCCGTGTCGGGTCTCCGCCGGGCGCTGGAGGGACGACTGTCCGCTACGGACGAGGAACTCCGCCGGCTGGGTGACGCCAGCCTGTGGGGCGAGCGCGGAGCGGGACAGATGCGCCAGGAGATCGTTTCGTTCCGTGGCGCGCTGGATGCCATGCGGGCCCGGGAGGAGGAACGAAGGGCCAGGGAGGAACAGAGCTGGGCCGTCCTGCACAAGGTCGCGGCCGTGCTCACCGGTGGGCACCGAACGGGAAGAGCCGGAGAGAACGTCCTTCGAGAGTCTCTTGCGCACCTCCCGCCCGCCATGGTCGTGTCGAACTTCCGGGTGAACGGGAAGGTCGTCGAGTTCGGCCTGGTGCTTCCCGATGGCCGGCGGCTTCCCATCGACTCCAAGTGGCCGGCCGAGCGCGAGCTGCAGGCCCTTGCCGCGTCCAGGGACCCCGACGAGCAGGAGCGACTCGTGCGCGTCATCGAACGGACCGTGGCCGACCGGGCCCGGGAGGTGGGCAGCTACCGCGACCCTGCGCTAACCACGGCGGTGGGCGTGGCAGCAGTGCCCGACGCCGCCTACGAGGTCCTCCGCCGAGCCCATTCGGATGCATACCGGCAGGGCGTCATCGTCATCCCGTACTCGATGGCCCTCCCGATCGTTCTCTTCCTGCACAGCCTCGTCTCGCGGTTCGGCATGGCCGGGGACGTAGAAGGATGCCTGTCGGACCTCGCCCGGATCCTGGATTCCATGGAAAGCACGCTGGAGAACAAGGTGGCTCGGGCCTCGGCGATGTTGGTGAACGGGAGCGAGGAGCTGCGCGGCCAGGTGGGGAAGGCTCGAACCGCGGTGGCCAGGGCACGAGACTCGGCCGAGGATACGGACGTCGATCGCGATCCCGCTATGAACCTCATTGGAGGCGAGGGCTTCGTGCCGGCGCCGGAGGATCTCTTGATCGAGGTCCCTTCGTAGGGACGTTCGCTTATGCTTCGCCCGCGTGGACTTCTTCGACGCCCTGCAACAGCTCGGCTTCGTCGCTTCACAGGAGCGGCCCTCACGGGGGTCGCAAGCGTTCTTGCTCAGCCCGAACCGGTTCCTCACCTATTGGGTTCATGCCTACGACGACGGTTCGGCCCTGTTCACGTGGGAGTTCGCGGTGACCGACTACCTCTTGGAGCGGGGGATCCAGCTCGGGTCCAGCGAGACCTTGAACCTGTTCATGTTCCCCCGGGAGGACGATCGGGGACCCCAGGACCCGACCTGGCTTGCCGGCGCCATGGACCGCGCGGAAGAGCGTCTCCGAAGCGTGGACTTCGCAGACCCCGGCTAGTCCGGATCTGGCAGCGAAGGGGCCGGGCGAGAGGTTCGGCGGACGTTCAGGGCCACGGCCCGGACCAGGAGATATCCACCCGCCAGGAGCCCGGCTCCCACTGCCGTGATGACGATGCCGATCCATCGGTCCGCTCCGGAGAGGGCGAATGGATGTCCGGCGATCCGGCCCTCGGCGACGTGGATCGCGTACAGGACGATCCTGGCCGGGAGCAGCGTGGCCAGCCCCGCGATGCTGTCGACGAAGCGGCGGGTGACAACGATCGATGTGTAGCCCCACAGGATCTCGTAGGTGGCCGCGCCCCACAGTCCTCCGAGCACCGCCATGATCGCCACAGGGTGAAAGCGCGAGCGTCGCCGGAGACGAAGTCCCGACTGCACCCGACCTGTCTAGCAGTTCGAGCGAAAGGTTGCACCGGTCCCGTCTCATCATGGAGTCGAGGGCTTTTCGGATAGTCTGGGTTTCGTGGATTTCCAGCGAGCTCTCGTGGCTTTCGCCCACCCGGACGACGCCGAATTCGGCACGGCCGGTACCACCGCGAAATGGGTCCGGTCCGGCACCGAGGTGACGTACGTCTGCGTGACCGATGGGTCGGCCGGATCCAACGAGCCGGGGGCCACCCGCGAGGAGATGCGAGCTATCCGCCGGGGGGAGCTGCTCGCCGCGTGCGAGACGCTCGGGGTCAAGGATTGCGTCTTCCTGGGCTGGGTCGACGGAGAGGTCGAGGTCACGCTGGACCTTCGCAAGGCGCTGACCCGAGAGGTCCGCCGGGTCCGCCCCGATGTGTTCGTGGCCCCGGACCCCACCAGGTTCTGGGACGAGGAACGGAGCTACATCAACCATCCCGACCACAGGAACGTGGGGGTGGCGTGCATGGCCGTGGTCAATCCGGATTCGTCCACCCGGCCCCAGTTCCCCGAGCTGCTGGACGAGGGCTTGGAGCCCTACGAGGTCCCCAACCTCTGGATCCCCACCTACGAGGGTGAAGCCGACACGTTCGTGGACATCACCGACACGATCGAGCTGAAGATCGAAGCGCTCAGCCGCCACGAGAGCCAGATCCACGACATGCCCATCGATGACTGGATCAGGAAGCGGGCGAAGGAGCGTGGCGCTTCCCGGGGGATGGAATACGCTGAGTCTTTCCGCACCTTCGACTTCAGCCGGGAGCACGAAGACCGAGAAGAGGAAGAGTGAGCATGGAAGAAGACCCACTCGAGGGGGAAGGTCTCGGCGAGGAACCGAACGAAGAGGACGAGACGCCTCGTCCCCTCTCGGCTGAGGAACGGGAGAGCGTCGAAGCCGACCTCGAGGATCTCGAGGCCATGCGAAGCGTCTTCCAGTCGCAGGGGGCTAAAGGCGTGGTCATCGCCTGCTCGGAGTGCGGGGCCAACCACTACTACGGTTGGGAGCTGCTCCGGGAGAGCCTCGAGCATATGCTCAAGACCGGCGAGCCCCGGATGCACGAGCCTGCCTATGAGCCGCGCGAAGACGACTACGTCGTGTGGGACTACGGCAAGGGCTACGTCGACGCGCTGGCCGACGCTGGGCTGGAGGACGACTCCCGCGTCGAGCTTCGAGAGTGCGCCTGGTGCCGGACGCCGGTCGAGCCAGAGCACTCCTTCTGCCCGCAGTGCGGACGAGCCACCGCGGTGGTGCGCCTGTTCCGCGAGATGGTCCAACGCGGCATGTCCGAGCGGGAGGCCCGAGCCCTCCTCATCCGCGCCGGGTTCGAGCCGTTTTCCTGACTTCGGCGTCCGCCGGAACGCTCGGGTCGGGCTCCAGGATGCAGTCCTCCGGCAGCTTGTCGGGACGGATGCCCTTGAAGGAGGGCGCCCGGAGCTTCCCCGTCGCCGTCATCTGCAGGTACTCAACCTCGCACACGAGTTCCGGCCGCACCCACCGCGCCCCTTTCTCCTTCCGAAGGTCGGCGTCGCGGATGGGGGCCTCGTCCACCTCTCGGGCCTTCAGCTGCTGCATGAGGTCTCGCAACATCTGGTCGGTGAAGCCCGTGCCGACGTGGCCCACCCAGATGAGCGGCCCGCCCGGCTCCTTGTAGGCGCCCAGGAGGAGCGACCCGAACGAGTTGCCCCGGCCCCCTTGCCCGGGTGTCCACCCGACGATCACGCAGTCGTGGGTCTTGAGGATCTTGATCTTGCGCCAGTCGTCGGAACGCCGGCCCGGCAAGTACTTGCTGTCCGCCCGCTTCCCGACGACTCCTTCCAGCCCATGCCGTCTCGCGATCTCGTAGAACTCCTTGCCGTCGCCCTCCGTCCAGTAGATCTTCCGGATCCCCTGATCCTCCATGACCGCCTCGGCCAGTCGTGCTCGCCGCTCGCTCAGAGGGCGCGTGGTCCAGCTTTCCCCGTCGATCCACAGGAGGTCGAACACCACCATCTCCACGGGGATCTTCTTCCGGATCCGATCGATCTCCGCAGGTGACGCCAGGTTCATCCGCTGCTGGAGCAGCTCGAAGGATGTCACACCCCGCTCGTCCGTGGTCACGATCTCGCCGTCCAGCACGGCGTTCGTGGCGTTGATCCTCCGGTAGGTCCGGTGGAGCTCCGGATACGTGGCGGTCTGGTCGCGACCGGTTCGCGAGATCAACCGAACGTCCTCACCGTTCAGGTACAGAAGGGTTCGGACACCGTCGAGCTTCGGCTCGAACCACCAGTCCTTGCCGTCGAACGGCTTGTACCCGCCGGTCGCCAGCATGGGCTGCATCATGGGGGGAGCCTCGGGAGCCGCCTCTTCCGGCTTCGACAAGAAGACCAGCCAGTCCCGATCGCGCGTCTTGACCAGGTGGTATTCGCCGCGGTGCCGCTCGCCGTGCAGCCGGAAGCTCACCTTCTTGTCGGTCCACTCCAACAGCTCGTACGTGCCCTTGTCCCAGATCCGGACCTCGCCCGCGCCGTAATGCCCTTTCGGGATGGTTCCCGCGAACGTTCCGTATTCCATGGGGTGATCCTCGGTCTGCACGGCGAGATGCCGCTCGCCCTTCAAGAACGGCACCCCCTTGGGCACCGCCCACGACACCAGCACGCCGTCCCGTTCCAGCCGGAGGTCGTAGTGCAGCCGGGTCGCGTCGTGGCGCTGGATGACGAACGTGTTGCCGCTGGAGGTCGGCGCACCACCGGCCGGCTCCGGGGTGGCCTGGAAGTCGCGCATCTTCAGGTACTGCCCCAGCTTGGGATCCTTCGATCTGGCGATGGCGTCCTCCGAACGCGACCGACTCGACGGTGCTTTCGGGTCTCGGGACGGAGGCGACGTCGGGCGGGCTCGGGCCGTGGCCTTCTCAGCCTCGGCCCGGACCGTCTCCCGTTCCTGCCTCGAAGCCCCCGGGGCGACGTTCACCGGGCGCCAGGCACGGCCCCGTTCGCCCTCGATGCGGTAGGAGTCGGTGGGTGGAGTCTCATCGTGCCGCGTCAGGCCGACCGCCTCCAGCGGGGCGGAGATGTCCTGAGGATTCGTCAGCACGCCACGGAACGGGTCCGTCCGCGGAAGGCGGTCCCAGATGGTCACGATGGTGAAGTCCCGGGGACGAACCTTTCCCTCGGAGACCTGCTTCCAGGTAACCGGCATCGAGACGGTGGCCCCGGGTTCCGGACGGACCGAGTAGACGGCCGCGATATTGGCCCCAACTCGATTCATGTTGTGGTCGATGAAGACCATGCCTGCTCGCTGCTTGACCTCCCACTGCATCGTTACCCGAGCAGGGTCGGCCTGGCGGATGGCGTGGCCGATGCGGCCAACGAACTCCCGGATCTGGTCGTACGTGAAGCCCGGGATCAGCGGCACGTAGACCTGCATCCCAGTGGCGCCGGAGATCTTGGGGTACGACTGCAGCCCAAGGCGTTCGCATGCCACCCGAACCAATCCCGCCACGATCAGCACGTCCTCGAAGGTCGCCGGCTCGAACGGATCCAGGTCGAAGAACAGATAGTCGGGGCTTTCGATCGAGCCGCAACTGGAGTGCAGTGGGTGGAATTCGATGCACCCGAGGTTCGCCACGAACAGCATCCCCGCCGTGTCTTCAGCCATCAAGTAGTTGATCCGGCCGTGTTTGGTGGGTCCCCAACGGCCGTCGCCGATCCCGCTC